>CALGGN010000390.1 GCA_937915915.1 uncultured Selenomonas sp.
GCAAGATGCGGCACGTTTTGCAGGCACATATCGGTAAAAACATGAATGATTGTGATTAGAGCAAACCAAAATACTTGCCATTATGAATGAGTGGGCAGATTACACATTGAAGGAACTTGATGATGTGGAAACTCGCGCACGGATTTGCAATGAATCACAAGCCGAGTCCATGCCCCAAATTTGTGCCATTGTCCTCAACGAATCTCTGACGAGTGCGAAGGAAAAGATGCTCAAAAGATATTCGCAGGGAAATTGGCCTACCTTCTATTTTACATCGAAGGGAAAGGGTGGTATGCGTGTAAAAAAGCATCTTGATACCATGGAAGGCAAAGCGGTGGCGACGCTCTGGCAGTATGAAGATGTTGGTACAACTACGGAAGGAAAAAATGAACTCAAGAAGTTGTTTCATGGAGCAGTCCCTATGGACACCCCCAAGCCCACCCGCCTGATTGAGCGTATCCTCCAAATCGCCACGGACAAAGACTCCCTTATTCTTGATAGCTTCGCCGGCAGCGGCACCACCACCCATGCTGTCCTGAACCTCAACAAGAAGGACGGCGGCAACCGCAAATTTATCCTCATCGAAATGATGGACTACGCCGAAACCATCACCGCCGAGCGGGTGCGCCGGGTGATTTCCGGCTACGGCGAGGGGAAGAACGCAGTGGAGGGCACAGGCGGTGGCTTCGATTTCTACGAGATTGGCGCTCCACTGATGACCGCCGGGGTACTCAACGAGGAGATTTCCCCTGCCAAGATTCGCCGCTATGTCTGGTATATGGAGACACACGACGCGCATGGATGCGCTAGTGTCGGCGTGCCCAGGGATGGGCATACGCCGACGGAGCCTCATCCAGAAGGCACGGGGGAGGAGGACTATCTGGGCATTTTCCAGCAGACTGCCTACTATTTCCACTATCGCCCCAAAGAAGCGACCCTTCTGGACGAGGACTATCTTGCCACCATCACGGCAAAGGCCGAGTCCTATGTCATCTACGCCGACCGCTGTTTGCTTTCCGAGGAATTCATGGCGCGGCACCATATCGTATTCAAGAAAATCCCCCGGGATATTGCGGTACTGTGAGGGAGGTGAGTGCCACATGGAACTGAAAAGCTATCAGGAGCAAGCCATTCGTGACCTGCAATCCTTCCTCGACTTCGTGAATCAGGAATCCAGCCTGTCCCGTGCATACGCCGCCTATTGGGAGACAAAGGATGTTCCCGCAAGGCCACCTTACTGTAACCGTCTGCCGGGGGTTCCCCATGTTTGCTTCAAGGTTCCCACCGGGGGCGGCAAGACCTTCATGGCGGCGGCTTCCATCCGCCCGATTTTTGAGGCAATCCCTTTGAAATACCGGGCTGTGGTCTGGTTGGTTCCTTCGGAGACGATTCTCACCCAGACCTACGGGAATCTGACGGATGCGGGACATCCCTACCGCCAGCGGCTGGAGCGGGACTTTCATGGCCGGGTGGAAATTTACGGCAAAGAGGCGCTTCTTGCGGGACAGAATTTCTCTGCCGTTACCGTGGGGGAACAGCTCTCCGTTTTCGTTTTGAGCTACGATTCCTTCCGCACCAAGAGCAAAGAAGGCCGCAAGGCGTATCAGGAAAACGGCAATCTTGCCGCCTTTGTATCAGAGTTGGGCGTGGATGCTGACTTGCTGCCGGAGGTGGACGCTACGGCACTCATTCAGGCCGTGCGTTCCCTCCATCCCTTGGTTATTGTGGACGAGAGCCATCACGCCGTCACGCCGCTTTCCGTCGAAATGCTTCAGAACTTCAACCCTTCCTTTGTGCTGGAACTTACCGCCACGCCGAAGAAGGACAGCAATATCATCAGCTACGTTCCGGCGCGGCGGCTCAAGGAAGAGAATATGGTGAAGCTCCCCGTCATCGTCTATCCACGGCAAAGCCAGGGGGAGGCCATCGAGGGGGCGATTCGTCTTCGGAATGTGCTGGAGGAATATGCCAAGGGGGAGAACATTCCCGGTAGGGCTCCCATCCGTCCCATTGTGCTTTTCCAAGCGGAGACGGCGCAGAAAGGCAAGGAGGACAGAGCCACCTTTGACCGTATCAAGGCGAATCTCATCAAGGAGCATGGCATCCCGGAGGAGGAAATCGCCATCAAGACCGCCACGGTGAACGACCTGAAGGGCGTGGATCTCATGGCGGCGGACTGCCCTATCCGTTACATCATCACCATCAACGCACTGAAGGAAGGTTGGGACTGTCCCTTTGCCTATGTCCTTTCCTCTCTGGCCAACCGCACCTCACCGGTGGAGGTGGAGCAGATTCTGGGGCGCATCCTGCGCCGTCCCTATGCCCGGCAGATGAAGAACGAGTTTCTGAATCTCTGCTATGTGTTCACCGCCTCCGAGGATTTCCGGCAGACTTTGGACAACATCGTGGCTGGGCTGAACCAAGCGGGCTTCTCGGAGAAGGAATATCGTCTGGCAAGCGACACCCCGGAGGATGGGGAGCAAGTGCCGGAGTTTGTCCTGCAGCCACTCCCCGGCGTGACGGAAATCCCCGCCCATGACCCCGTGACGGCTATATCGGGAGAAAGCCACGACTTGCCTGAAACATCAACGCTTGCAACGCAAAAGAGCGGAGCCAATGTGCTCCCCGCAGAATATACAGCACAGCCGACGGACAGTATCGCAAACGACGAAGTGCGCTCCATGTTATACGCCGCACATAAAGGAAATGAATCCTATCAGCAGACGAAATCAGCGGATAATCGCGCCCCGGAGGAACAGGAGAAAATGACCCATTTCAAAGTTCATTCAGCCTTTAGGGATGCTCTGGAACTCCGTCTGCCTCAGTTCTTTCTCAAAGCCACATCACAAGGACTGTTCGGAGGGGAGGAGGAACGGCTGCTCACCCGGGAATCTCTGTGGAAAGGCTTCACCTTGCGGGACAAGGACACTCAAATCGACTTTGGGAGTCTCACGGCGGATATTTTCGCCGTGGACGTGGAGGAGGACGATTTGCCGAAATACAAGAAGCTGACTTCCGTGGAGGCCATGTATTTCCAAGAGCATTTCTCCAAGCTGGCGAAGGAGCAGAAGAAAAACGAGGCCATCCAGATGATGACCGCCGCCATCGACCGCAAGCGGGATGCGCTGGATACCTCGGACATCCGCCAGTATGTTGCCCGCATCTTGGAGACATTTGACGAGGATATGCTGGATAAGCTGGCGCAGAACCAAGCCCTATACAGCCGCAGGATTTCCGATAAAATCGGCAGCCTCATGGAAAGTCACGCCAAGAAAGCCTTTGACCGCCAGCTTGCCGTGCGGAAAATCTTCTGCTGTCCCAGTTTCCGCTTGCCCCAAGAAATCTCGCCCCTCCGCTACACCAAGAACATCGCAGGTTCCCTCTATGAAGCGGAGGAGGACAGGATGAACGACTTTGAGCATCGCGCCGTCATGGGACTGTCTTCCCTGCCCAATATCCGTTGGTGGCACAGGAACATGGAGCGGAAGGGCTTCTTCATCAACGGCTTCCTGAATCATTACCCTGATTTCCTCGCTATGACCCAAAGCGGCGTCCTTTTAGCTATCGAAACCAAAGGGGACGACCGGGACAACTCCGATTCCCGCCGCAAGCTGGAACTGGGCAAGGCGTGGGAAGGAGCCACTGGGGGACAGTTCGGATATTTCATGGTGTTCGACAAGAAGCCCATGGAAGGTGCCTATGCCTTTGAGGATTTCATGGATATGGTGCGGGATGTGTAGTTGGTATGGCAGAACTTAGGGTTGACAAGAATAACGCATCAAAACCTGACGGAGGTGAGAAACGAGCGATGTCTGAGGAAACCTCGATAAGCAATGTTTCATTTAATGGGAATGAAGAATATAAAGCGTGGATAGCTGATATCTCTATGCGCTACAAGAGCAGCCAAATAAAAGCGGCTATGAAGATAAATGATGAAATGCTACGTTTTTTCTGGTGGGTGGGGCATGATATTCATAACATGAAGGAGAAGTATGCCTGGGGGAGTCATTTTTATGAGAAAATAAGCAAGGATCTCACCAAGACGATACCAAATGTAAAATCATTCTCTCCGAGGAATCTCCTTTTTATGCACCAGTTCTACCGAATGTTTCCCACGGCTATAATTACGAACCAAGCTGGTTCGCAATTAAAGACGAATCAAATTTCCGAAGAGGAACATATCTTTTTTATCCCGTGGGGACACATCAGGATGATTATGGGGAAGTGCAGGGATGAGCACGATAAGGCCCTTTTCTTCGTGAAAAAAACATTTGAAAACAACTGGTCACGAGCTGTACTGCAAAATTTTTTAGATACTGACTTATACGAGCGGCAAGGCAAGGCGGTAACCAACTTTGCAAAAACGCTGACTCCTGTACAGGGGGATTTAGCTCAGGCTATAACGAAAGATCCGTATAATTTTGATTTCATATCAATACGAGAAAAATATAACGAAAAGGAATTGAAAGATGCCCTAATGGACAGCATCAAGGACTTTTTGCTGGAGTTGGGTAATGGTTTCGCCTTCGTTGGTAGAGAATATCGCCTGATGCTTGGTGAAAAAGAGAATTTCGTGGATATGTTGTTCTTTAATATCCCGCTTCGATGCTATGTTGTCTTGGAAGTAAAGATTACGGATTTTGATAGA
>CALGGN010000391.1 GCA_937915915.1 uncultured Selenomonas sp.
CCAATTTTCAGGTGCTTCTGTGAAACTGGCATATCTGTTTCACGGATTCAGGTCATATTAAGGGGTGTGCCTATGTCAGAAGAAAGTATTTCCTTCAGCAGCCTGCCGGAATCGGAGCAGAGCATTCTGGTGCAGTTTTATGGAAGACCGGCTCTGGTGGAAAACAATGACTACAATGATTGCCGCATCGAAGACATCCGGACGCTTTCTGACGCGGAACAGAAAGTCTTTGACAGCCAGGGAGGGATTTCCCCGCACTTTACCGTCCAGGCGCTTTACAAAGTTCGTGGGGATATTGCGCCCATCCACTTCAATCTCATGCTGCACCGCCTGTTGGAAATGACGCCGGAACTGCGCAGCAATTTCTGCGTCCTGCCCAAGCGGGTCCTGAAGGTCGTGTTCCACAGCCGCAAGGAGCAGCCGGAAGTCACCTTTCGCATGTTGACGGACGTAGATCCGGAGGATGTGGACCAGACCTTGCAACGGCTCATGGACGCGGATATGCGCAAGGGATTCGATCTGTCCCACGGACCGCTCCTGCGCTTCCTGGTCCTTCGGACAAAGCCGGGGGAATACGCGATCCTGATGACCGCGCTGCAGATTGTGGCGAACAGTTTTTCGGTCCACAATTTTCTTCGCGCCGTGCAGAAGCTGGAACCCCTCGCGGTCGATACAAAGTATTCCCTGCGGGACTATCTGGCGGGCTTGGGCGGTGCGCTTGCTGCACCTGTCATGGGCTACTGGAAAAAGGTCTTGGAGGATTTGCCGCCGCGGCCGATGCTGCCCAACATGCAGCAGCCGAAGCAGCCCTATGAGCAGAAATCCTATCGTATCATGATACCGCAGCCGGACATGGATGCGCTGGATCGGCAGGCCAGCAGCAATCGCAATATGATGATGTCCATCCTGCAGACCACATGGGGGATGCTGCTGAGATCCGTCAACCGCTGCAAGGATACGTATTTCTGCATTCTGGCGTCGGATCGCGGGACCGCAGGGGAGGGAGAAAACAGCGCCGTCAACATGTTCCCCGTGCGGCTTGCCTGCGAGGACAGCGATATTGTCCAATCCGTGCTGTCCAAGCAGTTCCAGCAGCTCGTGGTATCACGGCCGTACAGCAGGATTCGGCGGGAGCTGCTGGTGGAGCTCATGGGCAGAGGCGCCGGCGACATCCAGCATTTCCTGAGCTTCCGTGATTTTGTCGATCAGGAGCTCAAGTTCCATGAACATGCGGGGGCGGAAGACGGCGCATTGGTGGCGAAGAATTCGTGGGATGCACAGGGAATCCCCCTGGGCATCTATTTCCACCTGCTGGCCGGCTCGGTGGCGATCACCTTCCTTTTCGACAAGAACAGTTTTCAGCCCCTTGCGATTGAAGGGCTGGCAAAGCAATATCTCCTGATTTTGCACAACCTCCTGATGAATGCGGAGAATCCTGTTTCCGCAGTGGTACAGGGCATCGAGAGCGGCCTTCGGCATGTGGAGGAAAGCGCGGAGCCCGCAGCTGCAGCGGTCCGGTCGATTACGGAGTTCCTTCTGGGGACGGAGTTCTTCAAAGGGTGCAAGTCTGTGGTTTTCGAGCGGATGTGCCAGAACGCAAGGATTTCGACTTATTTCGAGAGCGATCAGCTGCGGGTGAGCCCGGAATCCAGCAGTCTGCTGTTTATCGTGGAAGGAAGCGTTGTCCGCAATATGGATCCGGGAACAGGATGGTTCAGCATGCTGGATGTGGCAAAGGCAGGCCGTGTCATCAACGAGTTGGTTCTGCTGCCCGACAACAAGCACAAGATCTTCGTGGAGGTCATGAGCGAACAGGCAAAGCTCCTTTCCATCCCGCTTCCCTATGTGCAGGATCTCCTGCAATTCAATTCGGAAGTCCAGCGCAGATTCTTCCTGTATGCGCTGCGTGAAATGGGAAAATATCAACGCCGATGGGTGGCCAGCTGACCATTGCGGAAATATTTGTGGGTGCGTGGCGAAGTGCTTGGATTTTGAGTGCTTCGCCGCTTTATTTATGTGAACTGTGTTTGATGCACTATTGACTTCATGTTCGTTGTGAAGTATCATGGAAATGATTCTATGTGAGTTTTTCGAATTTCTTCCTCACAACAAAAAGGAGATTTGCTTTTTGTGACGAATAGATTAGGAACAGGGGTAAATATCTCCCTGATGAGCGTGCAAAGGAGAGATTTTCATGATCAAGCTCACAAAATTCAATTCCGAGGCGAAGCAAAAAGGAGAATTCGTCCTGAATGCCGAAATAATAGAGACGATAGAGGAGACGCCTGATACCGTGGTGACACTGGTCAATGGCAAAAAGCTCATCGTGGACGAACCGATGGATGAGATCGTGCGGCGCGTGATGAAATACCGCCGGGCGCTGAAGCAGTTTTGATCCATAAAGGTGGCGTCCTGCGTCAGATCCTATTGGTTTCTGACGGCAAAGAACGACGTATGCATGGAGGAGATCGAATATGGCTGATGAAGAAAAAGAGGAAGAAGTAGCTGAAGAACCTAAAAAGAAATCACCGATTATTCTGGTCGTTGTGTTGGTCTTGGTCGGTTTGGTGCTGGCTGGCGGTATTTCGTTCTTCGTCACGACGAAACTGATGGCAGGTTCTGCGGGAGATGGCGGCGGAGGCGGCGAGGTTCGTCACAGCGATCCGGGTGTCTTCGTCAAGCTGGGAGATCCGAAAGAGGGTATCCTGGTCAACGTAGGCGGCGCCAGAGCCGGAAAGTATTTGAAAACCAGCATCATTCTGGAGATGAACCCCGGCAAGGAGGCCAATTTGACAGAGGAAGGCAAGCTGAAGCCTGTTGCCGAGACGAAGATATTGGATGTGACATTGCAGCTGCTTCGGTCTGCAAAGATGGAAGAGTTCGATGCGACCAAGCAGGACGACCTCAAGAAAAAGCTCAAGGACGAGCTGAACGCAGCGCTGGGCAGCGGTTCTGTCTATGATGTGTACATCACAAGCTTCTTGTTGCAGTAAGTTCTATGTAGCGAGCGGAAAGGGGGGCAAGGATTGGCAGATGAAGTCTTATCTCAGTCTGAGATAGATAAACTGCTTTCTGCGCTTTCGGATGGAAGTGTTACTGCAGACGATGTCAAGGCGGATGAATCGCAGAAAAAGGTGAAAACCTATGATTTCAAGCGCCCGGACAAGTTTTCCAAAGACCAGATCCGAACGCTCTATATGTTGCATGAAAGCTTTGCCCGTCTTTTGAATACCTATCTTTCCACACACTTGCGGACGATGGTGAACGTGGAAGTGGCATCGGTTGAGCAGCTTACCTATCAGGAGTTTGTGCAGTCTCTGGCAAATCCAAGTGTTATCAGCATATTGGCGGTGCCGCCCTTGAAGGGCAACATTATCATGGAGGTCAATACCGAGATCGCGTTTGCCTTTATCGACCGTGTGTTCGGCGGTGAGGGCAGGGTCGGGATCAAGACGCGCGTGCTGACCGAGATAGAGGAAGCCGTCATGAAGCGTTTCGTGGACACTTCCATGAAAAACTTCCGGGAGGCATGGGCCAATGTGGCGGATTTCTATCCGACGCTGGAAGCTACGGAGTCTAACCCGCAGTTTACGCAGATCGTCCCGCCCAGTGACATGGTGGTCATCATTACGATACAGATGAAACTGGGCGACGTGGAAGGCATGATGAATATCTGCATTCCCTATCTGGTGCTGGAGCCCATCATGCCGAAGCTCACGACGACCTTCTGGGTGGCCTCGACAGTGTCCAAGGATGATAATCCGGACCAGGTGGCGATTCTCCAGAAGAAGCTGGAGCGCACGAAGGTTCCGTTTGTCGTGGAAATGGGCAGGGTGAATATCACGATACGGGAATTTTTGACGCTGGGCTTCGGGGATGTGCTGCAGTTGGACACGAGCGTGAAAGACGAACTGCCCTGCCTGGTGGGACAACGCAAAAAGTTCTACTGCCGTCCCGGTACATCCGGCAAAAAGATGGCGGTGCAGGTTACCCGAATCGTAAATGAAGGAGATGAAGAGACTGATGAGTGACGATATGATCTCGCAGGAGGAGATTGACGCCCTGCTGAATGGCGGTTTAGCCGGCGGCGGAGACAGTGCTCCTGCGGGGGATGCCGACAGCTCACCCGCGGAAGGGGCTGGCAGCAGTTCGGACGGTGATTCATCTCAGTTTGATGACATACTTTCGGATATGGAAAAGGATGCGCTGGGAGAAATCGGAAATATTTCGATGGGAAGCGCCGCGACAACGCTTTCCGTACTCCTGGGACATAAGGTGTCCATTACGACGCCGACGACATCCGTGGCCACGATGGGCATCATCAAGGAGCACTACCCGATGCCGTATCTGGTGGTTGAGGTGGGATACACCATTGGCATCGACGGCAACAATGTGCTGGCAATTCAGGCACAGGACGCGGCGATCATCGCAGACCTCATGATGGGCGGCGACGGCACCAATCCGGACCCGGAGATCAATGAAATCAGCATGAGCGCTGTGGGCGAGTCCATGAACCAGATGATGGGGACCGTCGCCACATCGCTTTCGACGATGTTCAATAAGAAGATCGATATCTCGCCGCCGATCGTGAACCTCATAGATCTTGGCTCCGAGGATAAGATGTCGGAGATTGTGGGGCAGGATGATCCGATTGTGCGCATTTCCTTCCGCATGGAAGTGGATGGGCTGATTGACAGTGAGATCATGCAGATTCTGCCGGTGCATGTGGCGAAAGAAATGGTGGAGTCCTTGACAGGAGGCGGTTCAGAACCTGAGCCGGCACCTGCCCCGGCGCCAGCTCCTGCAGCT
>CALGGN010000392.1 GCA_937915915.1 uncultured Selenomonas sp.
GGCGTCGAAGTTGGTGAACGCCACCAGGATCATGAACAGGATCGGCAGGATGGTGAACACCAGCACGCCCAGCGTGGGCAGCGCCAGCAGCGTCTTGTGGAACTGGCTGTCTGCCAGGGACATCAGGTCGTCCTTGCCGAAAAAGCTGCCGAGATCGGCGGACAGTTCCGCCTGGCGGCCGTTCCACCCTGCAAGCAGGATATTGCCACAGCGCTCAAATCCTACTATAACCACTGCAAAAAACATGGTGTGGACATTCGTCTGAATACCGAAGTTACCGAAGACTTTCTGAAAGAACTCGATCCGGATACCGTGATCCTGGCAACCGGCGGTACGCCGCTGCATATCAATCTGCCGGGGATCGATGGTGAAAATGTCATCGACGCCATCGATGTGCTGGACGGGACGAAGGTTCCGGGATCCCGGGTGCTGGTGATCGGCGGCGGTGACGGCGGCACTGTGCGGGAGCTGCTGCGCTATGCGTGCGTGAAGCAGATCGATCTGGTGGAGATCGACGAGGAGGTCGTGAAGGTCTGCCGGAAATATCTGCCGCAGACGGCGGCAGGACTGTCGGATGCGCGCGTCCATGCCCACTATGAGGACGGACTGAAATTCGTGCGCCATTATGAGGATGTCTATGACCTGATCATCGTGGATTCCACGGATCCCTTCGGGCCGGGGGAAGGGCTCTTTACGCGGGAGTTTTACGGGAACTGCAACAAGGCGCTCCACGCGGACGGCATCATGGTGAACCAGCATGAGAGCCCCTTTTATCCGAAGGATGCAATCGCCATGCAGCGTGCGCATCAGCGGATACGGCAGTCTTTCCCCATCAGCAGGGTTTATCAGATGCATATCCCGACCTATCCGTCGGGGCATTGGCTCTTCGGCTTTGCGTCCAAGAAGTATCATCCCGTGCGGGATGCGGATTTCGCGGCATGGGAGCAGAAGGGGATTGCGACGCGATACTATAACGTGAATCTGCATCGGGGCGCTTTCGCGCTGCCGAATTATGTGGAGAAGCTGCTGGAAGAGGTGGAGTGAGCCGTGAGACACGGGATGAATGTAGAGACTTTTCTGGGCTGTGATGCCTCGTATGAAGATGCGCGCGTCGTGCTCTTTGGCGCGCCTTTTGACAGCACGACCTCTTATCGTCCGGGGACGCGCTTCGCGAGCCGTACCATGCGGGCGGAGTCCTATGGGCTGGAAACCTACAGCCCCGGGCAGGACTTGGACTTGGAGGACGCCGCGGTCCACGATGGCGGGGATCTGGAGCTTTGCTTCGGGGATACGGAGGCGGCCCTCAAGGAGATTGAGGACTTCGCGGAGCAGGTGCATGCGGACGGGAAGCTGCCCTTTCTCATCGGCGGCGAGCACCTTGTGACGCTTCCGGCGTTCCGTGCGGCATATCGGAAATATCCCGATATCCGCGTGATTCATTTCGATGCGCATACGGATCTGCGGGATGACTATTTGGGTGCGAAGCTGTCCCATGCGACGGTGCTGCGGCGTATCTGGGATATCGTGGGGGATGGGCGCATCTTCCAGTTCGGCATCCGAAGCGGAGAGCGCGCCGAGTTCTACTGGGCAAAGGAGCATACGCACCTTCAGAAATTCGATTTCACGGGGCTGGAAGCGGCCATTGCGGCGTGCAGCAAGTATCCCGTGTATCTTACCATCGATTTGGACGTGATGGACCCCTCCGTATTCCCCGGCACCGGAACGCCGGAAGCGGGAGGCGTGACCTTCCGGCAGCTTTTGCAGGCGGCGCTTCAGGTCATCCGCGGCACACAGGTCGCGGCATGCGATATGGTGGAGCTTTCACCGCCCTACGACACGAGCGGAGCTTCCACCGCAACCGCCCTCAAGCTGCTGCGGGAAATGCTGCTGGGGTTGGAGGAACATTATATCAAGGGGATACCTGTGGTTTGAGCGGAAAATCAACGCCTAATAAAACTGTACAAGCAGCAAGAAAGGATTGATTCCTATGTTATCCATTCCAGCTTATTACGATGGAAAATATATTCAACCTTTAGAACCTATCGCAGCACAACCAAATCAACGTCTTATTATCACCGTTATGGATGAGTTCCTGGATACCGCACAAAATCCTATTAATGACATAACAAATGAAAAACCACGCATTGGCGCAGCTAAGGGGAAATTCAAGGCTCCAGATGATATTGATTTTTGCAATGATGAAATTGCAGATCTTTTTTACGGAGAAGAGAAATGAAATATCTTCTTGATACACATATACTTATATGGTCGCTTACAGATGACCCCAGATTATCTGTGGCTGCCAGGCAAATCATCAATAATTCGACACATCATATGTTCTACAGTACTGTGTCGATATGGGAAGTTGCCATTAAATATCAACTGAATCCCGTGAAAATGTCTTGTTCCAGTAAAGATTTACTGACTTATTGCAACGTGTCAGACATGACCAACGTACCACTTTTGGACAGGCATGTTTTAGCTATTGAGAAGTTATTGATAGGTGTAAGTGATATGCCTCATAAAGATCCATTTGATAGAATACTTTTGGCACAGGCAATGGAAGAACATATGATATTTATTACACATGATAAGAAATTAAGTGCCTATAGAGGTGTAAGCATACAGTTGGTATAGTTGTGGGTTTATCTGTGTCATATTGGACAATAGGAGGAATGGTTAATGAGTGAACTAATCAGCGCAGAAATTCAGAAGAAAATCGCTGATTTTAAGTCTATAAAAAATGTAACATTGTCGAAAGAAAAAGCATTCAGCTATATTCTTCTTGAATATGTTTTTGGTGTTGAACTTATCGATCAAAATGATCTTGTTACCGATGGACCGAATGATGGTGGTATTGATTTTGTTTATTATGAAGAAGAAGAGGCTAAGGTCATAATTTGTCAAGCTAAATATACAAATCAATTATCTTTTAATGAAATTATTGCAGAATTGGATAAAATGTATAGTACTTTACAGAACTTCAAAAACGGAAATACTGGAATGTACAATGATCGACTGAAAAAGGCTTTTCAAAATGCATTAGATCGTTTACCAGAGGAAGGGGGAGATAATGTTGAGTTTAACCTTTTCACAGTAGCACCATTTGATGTAAATGATGCTATTCGTAAGATTAATAATACGCAGCATGGGTTTCCTGTTGACGCAGTGAAAATTTTTATCAAGGATGATATTGAGAAAGAGATAAAGAATGTTCTTGAGGCATTAGATTTTGTTGAAGAAGAAAAGATTAAACTCGACAAACCAAAAAATTTCTTAGCATATGAATCTGAAAAAAATACTGGCATAATGTGTAATGTTTTATCCACTTCTATTGTAAAACTTTACAATAAATATGCAGGCAAGGGGTTGTTCGACCTGAATATTCGGAAATATATCCGAAATAAGCTTGTTGATGATGGAATTAAAGCTACACTCGAAAAAGATCGTGAAAATTTCTGGTTTCTTAACAACGGTATTATCATAGCTTGCAAAGAGTTCGAAGTAGATGGAGATACTGTAAAACTCTGGGACTTTTCAATTGTAAATGGTGGTCAAACCACTACGCTGATCAGTACATACAGGGCAAATGATACGAAGGAATTCTATGTGCCCTGTAAAATTGTATCAACAAAAGATACCAGTCCAGTTATGTCATTCTTTACAAAGATTGCAGAAGCAACCAATTCTCAAAAGCCAATATATGCAAGAGATTTAAAATCAAATACTCCAGAAATGGTGCGACTTGCAAGGTCATTGCGTAATGAAAAAATATATCTTGAGATCAAACGAGGTGTAAAGCCAGATCGCAAATATAAATACTCCATTAAAAATGATGAATTGGCACAGATTATTCTATCGTTTGCATTTCAAAGACCTGGAACGTCTCGAAGTGGGAAGAAGGGAATTTTTGAAAGTTCAGATCTCTATGCATCCTTGTTTAAAGTGAATTACTTCGATGAAGCTGGGAAAAAAGGATTTTTACTTGATATTATTGATCTGTATGATCGTTTTAAGGTGGTAGAGAAGGCATTCAAATCCAATGGTGAGCTTTCTGAAGTTGAGCTGGATGTTCTGAAGAACGGGCGGCAAGTAATTTTTGCTGTAATGGGGATTCTTTATCGTCTGGAAAATGGGGATGTTACTGAAAACGATTTGAAAAATTATTCTAAAACATTGAAATCTGATTCTTTCACTTACGCAAAATTTATTTCAAACTATGAAAAAGATGATCTTGAGACTAAACTTAAAAGGATGATCAAAGATATTATCACGATTGTTGGAGAGACGTACCAAATTGCGTATGATAATAAAAAAACTACAAGTATGAGTAATTACATGAAGACGGATTCGAAGTATTATGAAGACATTGTTGTTCCGTTTGGAAAGAATCTCCAGTATGCAGTAGGTCGTGATTTAAAAGAAACAATGGGCATCTTCAAAAGATGAATAACAGGTTTATTAAACAATGCAATTGAGATTTCTTTGAGTAAAGTCACCACAGAAAGGATTATTTCTTATGCAATTATCCATCGATATCAATGAAGCAGAAGCAGCGTTGTTCCAGCAGTATGCAGACAAAAGAAATATCACCCTATCGGAAGCCATGCTGGATTCTATGCGAAAAGCGGTTCACAATGCGGAATATCTTGCCATGATTGATCGAGGGATCCATCAGATGAAGGAAGGGACGGGCAAATATTTCACGGATGAGGAACTGGAGGCATTCATCAATGGGAATCATGTTTGAAGATGATGCCTTGGAACAACTTTTGTACTGGATGAAGCAAGATAGAAAATTGGCAAGAAAGATACATGATATCATCAAGGATATTCGACGTAATGGCCTGTCGAAAGGCATCGGACATCCTGAACCTTTGAAATATCGTCCCGGCTGGAGCCGTCATATCGATCATGCCAATCGTCTCATCTATGATATGGATGATAGGGGAAATATCCACATTTTTTCATGTAAAGGACATTATGAGGAATGAACTCCGTGCGAAACGATGTTTCGCACTACGGCTTACACGAAGCTAAGTTTGTGGTGAGAAGATAGGAAGAATTGGAGGAATGAAAAATGGGGAAGGCTTTGATTATTGGATGCGGCGGTGTGGCGAGCGTGGCGATCCATAAGTGTTGCCAGAACAGCGAGGCATTTGAGGAAATCTGTATCGCGAGCCGCACGAAGAGCAAGTGCGATGCATTGAAGGCAAAACTGGACGGCGGGAAGACGAAGATATCGACGGCGCAAGTGGATGCGAACCACGTCAATGAACTGGTTGCATTGATTGAGAAAGAGAAGCCGGATGTGGTACTGAACTTGGCGCTCCCGTACCAGGATCTTACGATCATGGATGCCTGCCTTGCAACGAAGACGCATTATGTGGACACGGCGAATTATGAGCCGGAGGATACGGCGAAATTCGAGTACAAATGGCAGTGGGCCTATCGTGAGCGCTTCGAGCAAGCGGGCATCACGGCGCTGCTCGGCTCCGGCTTCGATCCCGGCGTCACGGGCGTGTTCAGCGCCTATGCGCTGAAGCACCATTTCGATGAAATCAACTACATCGACATTCTGGACTGCAATGCGGGGGACCACGGCTATCCCTTTGCGACGAATTTCAATCCGGAAATCAATATCCGCGAGGTC
>CALGGN010000393.1 GCA_937915915.1 uncultured Selenomonas sp.
GCTCTTCCGATCTCCTCGTCGCTGACTTCCAGTTCCAGCTTGCGGTTCGGGATGTCAATGGAAATGATATCACCGTCTTCGATGAGCGCGATAGGACCGCCCTCCATCGCCTCCGGCGAGATATGCCCGATGCAGGCGCCTTGGCTTGCGCCGCTGAAACGCCCGTCTGTGATGAGACCGACCTTCAGCCCCATGCCCGTGATGACCGCTGTCGGGTTCAGCATTTCCTGCATGCCTGGGCCGCCCTTCGGGCCTTCGTAACGGATGACCACCACATCGCCGTCATGGATTTTTCCTTCCATGATGGCATTCACGCCCTCTTCCTCCGAATTGAAGCAGCGGGCCGTTCCCTTGTAGACCAGCATATCCTCTTTGACAGCGGATGCCTTGACCACTGCATAGTCCGGGCAGAGATTGCCCTTCAGGATTGCGATGCCGCCGGTCGGACGATAGGGCTCTTCCACCGTATGGATCACATCGGGCCGCTGGATTTTCGCGCCCTTGATGCGCTCTGCGACTGTGCCTGTGACGGTAAGCGCATCCAGATGCAGGATATTCTTCTTGGAAAGCTCCGCCATGACCGCCGTGATGCCGCCTGCCTCATCCAAATCCTGCATGTGGTGCGTGCCCGCAGGACTGAGCTTCGTAATATAGGGCGTGCGATGGCTGATTTCGTCAAACAGCGGCGCGGGAATCGCAAGACCCGCCTCATGGGCGATCGCCGTCAAGTGCAGCACGGTGTTGGAAGAACCGCCGATGCCCATATCCACCGTAATGGCATTCTCAAACGCCTCACGCGTCAGGATGTCCCGTGGCTTGATGTCCTTCTTCAACAGCTCCATGATCACTGCGCCTGCGCGCTTTGCAAGCAGCAAGCGGGCACCATGATAGGCCGCAGGAATCGTTCCGTTGCCCGGAAGTGCCATGCCAAGCGCCTCAGACAAGCAGTTCATGGTATTCGCCGTGAAAAGACCCGCGCAGGAACCGCATCCGGGGCACGCATGGGCTTCCAGATCCGCCATCTCAGCCTCGTCCATCTTGCCTGCTGCGAACTTGCCCGCAGCTTCAAAGGACTGGCTCACGCTGATATCGCGCCCATGGAAGCGCCCTGCCAGCATGGGACCGCCACTCACAATGATGCTTGGAATGTTCAGCCGTGCCGCTGCCATGAGCATGCCCGGCACGACCTTGTCGCAGTTTGGAATCAGCACCAGCGCATCAAAGCCCGATGCCATAGTCACAGCCTCAATGGAGTCCGCGATAAGTTCCCGGCTTGCCAGCGAATACTTCATGCCCGTATGTCCCATCGCAATGCCGTCACAGACACCGATGGCAGGGAATTCCACAGGTGTCCCGCCTGCCGCTGCCACCCCCAGCTTTGCCGCCTCCGTGATGGACTTCAAATGCATGTGCCCCGGAATGATCTCATTGAAAGAATTGCAAACGCCGATCAAAGGCTTCTGCAATTCCTCCGGGCCAAAACCATTCGCGTGGAACAAGGATCGGTGCGCACAGCGTGTCGCACCCTTTTTGACAATATCGCTTCTCATATCGAACTCTCCTAACTTTTCCGCTCAAAAACCACATGACGGTATCATTCTAACGCATTTCAGCCTTGCTTTCAAGATTTTATGACATAACAATACAATAAAATAAAAAGTAAAATAAAAATCTCCAAAACATGCAGTGCCTGCCGTCTGGAGATCTTCTTGATAATATGATGCATAATGTCTGGCCTCAGGATTTTTTGTCACTATTTCTTGTACTGCCTGCTCCATGCCGCGAAAATCCTGAGAAAAAAGTCATGCACAGAGCAGAGAAGAATGAGCTTCCATCGCTCTTGGTTATACATTTATTATATCTGAAAGCTACGTGAAAATCAAGATGGATACAGCAACATATTTATTTTTTTCTTCCCCGTAAATCCGTCTTCCCTTGCGTTCAGACACCCCTTTGTTCGGGATTCCAGATGAATTTATGCAGCTGCAGCTGCAGCCTCCAATGTACCGTGTTCTTTTCTTTCATGAAGTCCACGATCTCAGCAGGCTCGATTTTGCCGAATACGGGAGATATATAAATCCGGCAGCCCGGCCGGTACTCCCTGCAAAAATCAAACGCCGTTTCCAAATCCCCCGTGCTTCCTACCACAAACTTCAACACGTCTTCGGGCCGAAGATGAAGAAAATTCTGCTCCAGCATCCGGCTCTCCATGCCTGAAGTCGGACACTTATAGTCCACGGTGAAAAAAACATTGGGATATTTGCGGTAAGGCGCAAGCTCCACGCTGCCGTTCGTCTCGATATTGACCATATGATGGCACAGTGCACCCAGCAGTTCATGCGGCTCTTGGCACAGTGGCTCGCCCCCTGTCAGAGTGACATTCGGTATGCCCTCCGGCACTTGTTGCAGGATATCGGGAACCGACATCTCCGTTCCCTCTTCAAAAGCGTAAGCCGTATCGCAGTAAGAACAGCGCAGATTGCAGCCGGTCAATCGGATAAAAGCCGCCAACTCGCCTGCCCGCTTCCCCTCTCCCTCGATACTGATGAAGATCTCATTGACGTTCATATTCCTTACTTCAGCGAGTTGCTATTGACAGGGAAGGTAAAGTAGGTATCCGGGAAAGGTTCGTCTTTCAAAGTGAAGTGCCACCATTCCTCGACCAGCGGCTTGAATCCGGCATCCAACATTGCCTTGCGAAGAATCATGCGGTTGGCAATCTGCTCCTCCGTCAGATGGCTGACAAAATCAGGGTGGGAAAGCTCTCCGAAGAAATCAAACCTGCCGCCCATATCGACATCCTTCCCGCTGCTGTTGTAGACCAACGTCAAGTCGAAGGTACTCCCCCTGGTGTGGCCGGATTTTTCCATAATGTAACCCTGCGGGAACAGAACGGACTTATCGAGGTCCGGATAAAAATACCGTTTCATGCGGGTATCTTTCAAATCCTTTGCCCATCTGACAAAGTTGTCCACCGCCATCTGCGGACGATAGCCATCATAAATTTTCAGGCGATAGCCTTGGGCACGCAAAGCATCGCTGGCTTTTCTGAGCGCGGCCGCCGCCTCCTTGGTGCAAAGCACGATGGGTTCTTCGTAGCCATCAATTCGATCTCCCACGAAGTTATAGGTAGTGAAATATCTGACTTCCAGTATGGCATCCGGCACGTATTCTGACACCATGACAAAATCTGAGGCATCATCCGATGTCGCTGCCGAGACTGTACCGGTCACACTGAAAAGTGACAACGTGACCCCCAGCATGATACCAAGCAAAATCTTGTTCAAAAACCTTACCATTTTCATTTCATGCGCCTCCCTGTACCATCCTCAATTCCGTAGGTTATTGTACTACGTACACACAACGCTTGTCCACAAGAAATTATCGCAAAGCGTCCGGAAACAATTTCGTGATAACGCACTATTTCCTTTCGGCATGCATGACCTTCTTCTCTTTGTACATATCCGCATCGGCTTCTTTGAATACGTCGTTGGCGCATGTGTGCCGCTCTGGATCATAGAAGGCAATGCCGAGAGCTGTGGAGATTCGTTCCCACGGCTCTTTTTTCGACGCATGTGTCAGCGTGGAAACTCTTTGCTTCACCCAAGCCAGCAGTTCCGCGCAATGATCGTATTCGCGCTCCTGCGCCAGCACAACAAATTCATCGCCCCCAATGCGGAAGATAGGGGATTCCTGAAAAGCCTCCTGCAGCAGCGCATACAGGTTCTTGATGTAAATATTTCCCTTGTCATGCCCGAAGGTGTCATTGATCTTTTTCAGATAATTGAGGTCGGCCATGACCATGGCAAATTTCGTCTTTCCGGTCAATATGTCCCAATCCAGACGCGTGATGATTTTTTCATATGCTGCCTTGTTTCCCGCGCCCGTCAAGGTATCCTTGTATGCCAGCGTATCCAGCTTTGCGAGTTTTCCCTTGAGGCTGGTCATCTCACGGTCAGCCAGAATCAGCTCCTCCGTATAGGATTTCATATCAGTGCACATGGAGGACAGCGCAACGGCCAGATCCTCGATCTCGTCGCCCGTGTGGATATCCGGATCCTCAAAGGAAAGCACGTTCAGATCCCGGTTGTCATGACAGCGTTCGGCAAAGGATTCCGCCGATGCTTTCAGCCGTCCGATGGGATGAGCGACTCTTCGCTGCAGCCAGATGGACATAAGAAGCGCCAGCAGCGATCCGGCCAGCAATGACAGTGCGGCGCTCATCAAGATAAAACGCCTGCGGCCCTCGTTGATCTCATCAATGAGCACATCGGCGCACAGCACGGCAATCGGGTTGCCCTGGCTGTCAAAGATGGGACGTATCGCTGTGTAAATATTGCCAAACTCTGTATCGTTCGGGAAAAATGTCACTTTGGGATCTCTGTCCATGCGCGCCATATACTGCCGTGCCACATCCGGCGGATATGCGTCCCCGGTCAGCTTGCCGAGGTCGGTAAGCCCGTCTGTCCCGGCTTCCTTTCCTGCCTGCGTGTAAGCAGCCATGACATCCATCATATTGTCGGGCGGCGTGTCGGAAAGCGGCTCGATGATGTAAAGGAACTCCACTTTATGGGTTTCCTTCACATCATTCGCCAATTTTTGCAGCTCCTGATACTTCTCGGACTTTTTCCCGCTTCTCATGCACGCCAGCAGATCATCGCCGTCTATGGTGCGGGCAACATAATCCAGAATATCCTCCGTATAGGCATGATAGCGGTTCAGCATGTCCTTTTCATATACCTGAATCCGTGAAACAGATATGCCAGTTTCACAGAAGCACCTGAAAATTG
>CALGGN010000394.1 GCA_937915915.1 uncultured Selenomonas sp.
AGCAGCTGTCATCTGTGAATTCAACCCGTTTCACAACGGCCACGCGCGGATCCTCTCCGCTGCGAAGGAGGCCGGTGCGGATTATGTGATCGCACTGATGAGCGGAGACTATGTGCAGACCAACCATAGGTATGGCGATGGCTTTGAGGCAGATCCCGGCTGGGCTGACAAGAGCGATTCCAATAAGTCCTATGTGGTGCGTCTGGACTGGAAGGGCACAAACCTTGCACAGAAGGGGTCCTTCGGTGCATATCTCCGTTACCACTACATCGGCAGGAACGGAGCAATCTTCAATGATGACGAGTGGGGTTCAAGGCTTCGCAACTCCAAGGGCCTGACGGCAGGCTTCAAATATGTGCCTTGGAAGAATGTGGAGTGGGAGACGTTCTTCATGCATGGTACGGTGAATATGCAGGAGATCAACCCGAATACCAAGTACACCCGCCGTCTCCTCCGCACCCAGTTTGATTACCATTTCTAAGGAATAGCAATCAAGGAGAATCGAGTATGAGAGATTTCAAGAAAACAGCATTGGCAAGTGTGTTTGCCCTTGTGCTTGGTTTCACGGCTGCGCCGGTCATCGTGCCGGATGCTGCCACCGTGGCAAGCGCAGCGCTGGCGGAGGACGGATCTCCGCAGGTGGTTTTCGATTTTAAATCAGGGAAAATGCCAGAGGGGCTTTATGCCGCCCACGGCTACACCAACGGCAGCATGTTCAACGTGAACTGGTATCGGGACAACGTGACCTTCCACAATGGGAAGGTGCAGCTCCATATCGACCATGATTTCGATTCCAAGAATGACAGACCGTATTCCGGCGCGGAGATCCGCACAGAGGGATTCTATGGCTATGGCAGATACGAAACGAGAATGAAGCCCTTTCAGAACCCCGGCACAGTCGCTTCTTTCTTTACCTATACGGGGCAGTGGGAGCCGAATCCCGACCCTTGGGACGAGATTGATATTGAGTTCCTCGGCAAAGACACCACGAAGGTGCAGTTCAACTATTGGCATAATGGCGTGGGGGAACATGAGCTCCTCTATGACCTTGGATTTGATGCCTCGGAGGATTTCCACACCTATGCCTTTGAGTGGCATAAGGACAGGATTGTGTGGTATGTGGACGGCAAGGAAGTCCATCGCGTGACAAAAGATCTTCCCCAGACAAAGATGAGGATCATGGCGAATGTCTGGGCAGGCATTGGCGTGGACGAGTGGCTGAGGCCTTTCAACGATTCCAATCTGCCGCTTTCGGCGGAGTATGAATACATCAAGTACACGCAGTCGGCTGATTGAAGCAAGCAGGAAGGAGGACTGTATCTATGCAGAGCAAAAGGTCTTTGCGCGTGGCACTCGCAACAGGCGCAGCGATTTTTGCGACCTCGGCGGTGGCTTTCGCGACAGAGATTCATGTGGACCAGGTGGGCTACCTGACGAACCATAACAAAATCGCGATGGTGTCGGACACGGCGGAGCAAACCTTCCGCTTGGTGAATGCCGGGACAGGGGCGACGGTCTACGAAGGACAGCTTTCTGCCGCGAGGCACGATGCCAATTCCAACGAATACATCAAGACGGCGAGCTTCACGGACTTCACGACGGCGGGCAGGTATCGTGTGGAAGTGGGCGATAGCAAATCCTGCGACTTTTCCATCGGGGATAACGTGTACGCAGTCCCCACGGTGCTGAATCTTCGCTCCTACACCCTTTCACGGGCGAACAATCCCTTCGAGGACAGCATCACGGGGCTGCAGGTGAAGAAGGGGCATCCCCAGACGGCTCATGCAGAGGTGTATTTCACCGACAAGCTGAACAAGAAGGGCGACAAGGTGGATGTGTCGGGCGGCTGGTACGATGCCGGGGACTATGGCAAGTACATCACCACGGGGGCGATCAGCTCCGCGCAGCTTCTCCTTGCCTATGAGGCGCATCCGGAACACTTCACGAAGGGACAGCTTTTCTTCCCCAAGGGGATCAAGGGTGAGGCGGATATGCCGGATCTGCTCTCCGAGGTGAAGTACGAGGTGGACTGGATGCGGAAGATGCAGCGCAAGGACGGCAGCACGTTCCACAAGGTGGCGGGGGCGCAGTGGCCCGGCTTCGATAAGTCGCCGGACACGGACGACCAGCCGTTCTTCCTTTACAGCACGGCAAGCTCCAGCACGGCGATGTATGGCGCAAGCCTTGCGGTCGCATCCCGTGTGTA
>CALGGN010000395.1 GCA_937915915.1 uncultured Selenomonas sp.
AGTTCAGACGTGTGCTCTTCCGATCTTGATGACGAAGATGGCGTCCGGCGAATACTTCAACGCCTGATCCACAACGCTCTTCACGATCTTGGCATTCGTGCCGATGAGATCCTCACGGCTCATGCCCGGCTTGCGCGGAATACCGGAAGTAACCACGACCACCTGGGAACCTGCTGTTGCAGCATAATCGTTCGTGACGCCCGTGACCGTCGTGTCGAAGTTCAGCATATGCGCGGTCTGCATGATATCCATTGCCTTGCCCTCGGATACGCCCTCCTTGATATCAATGAGAACGACCTCGCTGGCGAATCCCTTCGTAGCAAGCACATTTGCCACGGTTGCACCAACATTGCCTGCACCAACAACTGTTACCTTCATAAATATAGCCTCCTTATGATATAGACGGACGCGGAATGCGCCCTGTCCGAACTACCAACGACAACCCCAGACACCTGCTAAATTATAGCAAAAAAGTCTGAATAAATCAATAGCATTTTGTATACACTATTGCGCCTCAAAGCTGTCCTTGCCAACGCCGCAAAGCGGGCAGACAAAATCCTCCGGCAAATCCGCAAACGGCACCCCGGGCGCCAGATCGTGATCCGCATCCCCTGCCGCCTCGTCATATACCCAACCGCAAACCGTGCAAACCCAAGTCTTCATATGAAAAGCCCTCCCAAAAGTTTACAGAATATTTATCCGATATTGCTATTCTAGCATAGAATATGCCAAAAGTATACACCTATCCAAAATTTATTTCCGAGGCTTCAGGCATTTTTCCACATGGTCTGCGATGCGCTCGAACAGCTCGTAGGAAATCATCAGGTGATCCTCCAAGCCCTTCCCGAGCTTCACCTCCGGCCGGTTTCCGCCGTGAAAATCCGTTCCTGCGGTCGCAAGCAGACGGTATTCGTCGATCATATAGGCGGCAAATTCCGCATCCTCTTTCGTATAGTTCGGATACCAGCGCTCCATGCCGTCCAGTCCCATATCGTGCAGTTCCAAAATGGCCCGTTTCTGCTCCTCCCGCGTGAGTCCCTTCAGCCCAATCTGCTTATGATAATGCGCAAGGGAACTCACTCCGCCTGCCTCATGAATCACAGGAAGCACGTCCTCGGTCGACACAACCGCATTGAGACCCAACGCCTGTACTGCGGGATTCAAATAATTGTCCCAGATGGGCTGCGCCCTGTCGTACATATGCAAAGAAACCATATAACGCATGATGGAATAGCGATCCAGTGGACGACCGAATCCGTAGGGCTCGACCTTCTCTACAGAGATGTCTATGCCTTGATTCCTCACATATTCCACAATTTCAGCGATCTTTGCCTCTTTATTGGCACGCAGCTTCCGATAAATCTGCTGAAATCCCGGATGCGCAGTGTCCATGCCCAAGCAGACGACGTGTATCTTCCTTCCATGGAAAAGAGACGTAAGCTCCATCCCCGGCAAGAATCCAAGGCCCCGTTTTTCTGCCTCGTCCCAAGTCTTTTCATCCCCATAAATGCAGTCATGATCGGTCAGCGCAAATGCCGAAAGGCCCTGTTCCTTCGCGTGTTCCGAGAGTTCTGACGGAGTCATGGTCCCGTCGGACGCATCGGAATGCACATGCAAATCAGTATATTTCATAAAATCTCCTTTGCTGATCCAGTTCCCCAGCTTCGCTGCGCTGCAAAAAACTGGTAAACCGCTTCTGCCGCAGGAAGATTCATGCCCTCAACGGCGGCCAGTTCCTCCACGGAAGCCGCCTTGATCCGGTTCAGATTCCCGAAATGGCTCCAGAGCATTTTCCTGCGCTTCGGCCCGATGCCATCAATATGATCCAGCACCGAAACCAGATTCCGCTTCCCCCTGAGCTTTCGATGATAGGTAATCGCAAAGCGGTGCGCTTCGTCGCGGATGCGCTGGATCAGGTAAAGCGCCTGGCTGTGCCGCGGCAGGACTACAGGCTCGGAAGAGCCCTCCGTGAAAATCAGCTCGAACTGCTTCGCAAGCCCCACCACAGGAACCTTCAGGTGCCCTGCCCCCCGGATGATCTCAAGCGCCGAGGAAAGCTGGCCCTTGCCGCCGTCAATGACAATCAAATCAGGAAGCTCTTCCTCCGTGAGTTTCCCGTAGCGTCTCATCGTCACTTCGCGCATGGATTTGAAATCATCCGGCTTGCCCTCCGCACTTCGGATCTTGAAGCGCCGATAATCCGATTTCTTGGGCAGCCCGCCCTCAAACACCACCATGGAGGCAACGGTCTCCGAGCCTTGGTTGTGGGAAATATCGAAGCACTCCATGCGGTTTGGAAGCTCCCTCAATCCTAGGTAACGGCCGAGCTCTTCCACAGCCCCAAGTGTCTGCGCATTGGACTGTTTGACGCGCTCTGCCTCGTCCCGCAGATACTTCTCTGCGTTCCCTTCCGCCATTTTCACAATATCCCGCTTGCTCCCGCGCTGCGGCACGAAAATCTGCACCCTGCTGCCCTTCTTCTCCGAAAGCCATTCGGACAGGAGCGCCGTCTCCTCCAGTTCCATCGGGAGCAGTACTTCGCGTGGGACAAAAGCCGCCTGATGATAGTACTGCTGCAGAAACGCCGTTAACAGCGCTTCATCGGACTCTTCCTCGCTGCCCTGCAGCAGAAAATGTTCCCTTCCAAGCATCTTGCCAGCACGGACGAAAAAAATCTGCACACAGACACCGATATCCGAACGCGCCATGCCGATCGCATCCTGATCCCCTGCCCCGGTCACGATATTCTGCTTCTCCGCAACACGGCGCACCGCCGCAAGCTGATCGCGCAGCCTTGCCGCAAGCTCAAAGTTATAGGATTCCGCTGCAGCCTGCATCCTTGCGGAAAGCTCCCGTTCCACATCCTCTGTGCGACCCTCCAGAAAGAGCAGCACAGCGCGGATCATCGCATCATATTCTTCCCTGTCCGCATTTCCGGTACAGGGCGCAATGCACCGCTTGATATGATATTCCAAGCAGGGCCGCTCGCCCATCTGGCGACAGCTTCGGATGGGAAACAATCTGCGCAGTAGTTTCAGGCTTTCGTGCACAGCCGTCGCATTCGTATAAGGACCGAAATAGCGTGCGCCATCCTTCAAAATGCGCCTCGTCACGAACACCCGCGGGAATTCTTCCTGCAAAGTGACCTTCACATAGGGATAGCTCTTATCATCCTTGAGGCTGATATTATAGCGTGGACGATGCTTCTTGATAAGATTGCATTCGAGAATGAGCGCCTCCACCTCAGAGCCTGTCATGATGGTCTCGAAATCCGCGATTTTCTCCACCATGGCGCGCACCTTCGGCGTATGTCCCTTATTGCGCTGGAAATACTGCCGCACACGGTTCTTCAGCACGACTGCCTTTCCCACGTAAATGATTTTCCCACGGGCATCCTTCATGAGATATACCCCTGGGGAATCCGGCAGCAGCTTCAGCTTTTCCTCCACGAGCTCCGTCATGGTCTCACCTCCCACGCCTGCGCGGGATTCCTATTGATTCAACCGGCGTACGCCGAACCATTGCTTCTCCTCATCCCAGAAAAAAGAAGCGCGGAAATCCACCACCGTGTCCTTTTGATATCCCAGCAGCGCACCTTTTCTTGCTTTTGGGTAGGAGCCTGTAAGCACCAGATTGCCATTGTCGTAGAACTTGCTGCTCAAGCGGTGACGACCGTCCGATTTGTAGCCGATGCCCGTAAGGCTCTTCATCGTCACGAACTTGACATATTTCCCATCCTTCCAGCCCACGATCCAATAGCCGCAGTTATGCATTTCCTCGCCGCCCTTTGCGATGACTTCCCAAAGGTGCTGGTCGGGATCCGTGGTATAGATGTCCTTGATCTCAAAGTCCAGATTCCCGTCCACAATCCGATCCGGCACAAACGTCAGATAGGTCTTCTGCTTCGACTGATTCATCAGATATGCCACGCGTTTTTCCTTGTTGTAGACAAAGCTGAGCAGTTCGCCGTTCGCGGCACTCGAATGAATCTCCGGATAAGTCTCCGCTATGGAGCGGCTGTCCCCCACCTCAACAATGGAAAACGCTTCTGTCGCGACTGCCGGAAACAGAACACTTCCTCCCATCAGAATCCCAATCAATAATCCCTGTAAAATACGCATAAGATCCCCCTTTTGCAAAAAGGCGCCCCGAAGGGCGCCACTCATTTCCTGGTGCGGATGAAGGGACTTGAACCCATACGCCTTGCGGCACTGGATCCTAAATCCAGCGCGTCTGCCATTCCGCCACATCCGCGACACATGTGTAGTTTAGCACAAATCAATGCGCCTCGTCAATGAAATCAGAGACTTTCAGCCTATTTTATGTATTCCTGTGTTCATCTTCTGATGGAAATTAATGTCAGATGTTCATAGAAAACCGGTAAACAGCCCAATCAGATAGGACAGGATACTGAAGCCCTGCTTGACGGATTCCCTTGCCACAACGGGAACGCTTGCCACGGGCTTGCCATCGTATTTCAGGACAAGCTCCCCCACCTTGTCCCCCTTCTCGATTCCCGCATCCACAATCATCGGAAGATCATATACCACGGTATAGTGAGACGCCTGTTCGCCGTGCAGCAGGGGATAATCGACATCCTCCTCAAGACCGACAGCAATCCTTGCCTTCACGCCTCCGCGTACCCAGACGGTCTTCTCCACGCGGTCTTTGTTGATGCCCCTGCGCATGCTCACATTCTCGAAGCCATAGTCCAGCAGTTTTCGCGCATCCTCAAAGCGCACATTCACATCCGGCGAATGCATGACGATGGCGATGAGCTCCACCGCTCCCCGTTTGGCGGAAGCCGCGAGACAGCCGCCCGCTGCTTCGGTCCATCCGGTCTTGATTCCGTTGATGCCCTCATAGGTCTTCAGCAGTTTGTTGCTGTTCTCCGCCTCGTGCCATCTGCCCGTCGGCGACGACCAATAGATCGTGCGGCGCCTTTCGCTCACGATTTCCCGAAACTCTCTGTTCTTCATGCAATAGGCCGCGATTTTTGCCATGTCCCTTGCCGTGGAATAATGCCCATCATTCGGCAATCCGTGCGGATTCGTGAAATGCGTATGCTCACAGCCGATCTCCCTTGCCTTCTCATTCATTGCCTCGGCGAACAGCGGAACCGTGCCTGACATTCCCTGCGCCAGAACCACGGCCGCGCCATTATCGGAAACGAGCATCATGCCGTGAAGCAGCTGCTCCGCTTCCATCTGCTCCGCAGGCTGCAAGGCAAGCTCCGAATCCGCTGTCGCAGACGCAAAGGGACTGACCGTAAGCAGCTTATGCGGCGCAAGCCTCTCGATGCCCAGAATACAAGTCATCATCTTGGTCATGCTGGCAGGAGGCCGCACCACGTCCGGATTCTTCTCATAGACCACTCGGCCCGTGCTCGCCTCGACCAGAATTGCAGAATCCGCCTGAATCAAAGGCTCCTCCGCAAAAGCTCGTTCCGCCGATAGGAATAAAAACAAAATACCGAGCAGAAAAAGAAACACACTCTGCCGTCGTTCCACACGCAATCAAACCTTTCAAATCATCCTGTCAGGAAGAAGCTTCCTTCGGCATGGCAAGCCGCAGAGCATCCCCCAGAGATTCTGCCGCGTAGAGCTGTATGCCCTTGACCTTATCCGCAATCTGTTGATAATTCTTCTTCGGCAGCACAACGTGCTGGAAGCCCATCCGCTTCGCCTCGCTGACCCGCAGTTCCGCCTGGCTCACCGCACGCACCTCTCCCGAAAGCCCCACCTCGCCGAACATAATGGTCTTCGGCCGCAGCAGCCGGTTCGCAAAGCTTGATGCCATGGCCACGCAGATCCCAAGATCCGCCGCAGGCTCATCGATGCGGATGCCGCCCGCCACCTTCACATAGACATCGCAGGCCCCGATGGAAAGATGCACCCGCTTTTCCAGAACCGCAAGCAATAGCTGGATGCGCTTGATGTCCACGGAATCCGCCGTACGCCTTGGCGGCACATAGGGAGTGGGCGCAACCAAGGCCTGCAGCTCCACCAGCAGCGGCCTTGTCCCCTCTACCGTCGGTATGATCACACTGCCCGAATCCGACGCGTTCTCTGAAAGAAAGAGCCTGGATGCGTCCGGCACATCCGCAAGCCCAGTATCCCGCATCTCGAACAATCCCAGCTCATTCGTACTGCCGAAACGATTCTTCACGGCCCGCAGCGCACGGTATTCCGCATTCCGCTCGCCCTCGAAGTAGAGCACCGTATCCACGATATGCTCCAATACCCTTGGCCCCGCAAGGTTTCCTTCCTTTGTCACATGACCGATGATAAATGCCGCGATCCCGCCGGATTTTGCGATGCGCATGAGCTCCACCGCGCACTCGCGCACCTGGGATACGCTGCCCGGCGCACTTTCGATCTCCGGACGGAATACCGTCTGGATGGAATCAATGATCAGAAGTTCCGGCTTTGCATTTTTCACATGCGTCTCGATGGTTTCCAGATTCGTCTCGCTCACAACCAGCAGCTTTTCCGCCAAGGCTTCCAGCCGATCTGCCCGCATGCGTACCTGCCGCGTGCTCTCCTCCCCCGTCACATAGAGCACAGGCTTCCCCACGCGCGCGACATTCGCACATACCCGCAAGGTAAGGCTGGACTTCCCGACGCCCGGATCCCCGACGATGAGGACCATCGACCCCGGGATGATCCCTCCGCCCAACACACGGTCCAACTCCTGCGAACCTGTCTGGAAGCGCGGCAAGTCCTCCACTTGAACCGATGCTATCGGCTGCGG
>CALGGN010000396.1 GCA_937915915.1 uncultured Selenomonas sp.
TCCAGTTCATTGTAAATCGTACATGCCACGCCAAGGGTATCGAAGCCCGGCCCGCAATTCGCGCTTGTCCCCGGCACCCTGATGCGAATACTCTTTTCCCCCATTTGCCTGTCCTCACTCATTCTCTACCCGGATGATATTGCGGATTTCATTGACCACCGGCAAAGCTTTGAATTTCGTTTCTGCCTGCAGGATATTTGCATGCCTGACCCGATGCGTAATGGCCACGATTTCGGCATAACCCGGTATCGATTGCTTGGTCTGGATCACAGATTGCAGACTGACATCCGCATTGCCGAAAGTGGTCGCAATCGCTCCAAGCACGCCCGGTTTGTCGTCCACCAAGAGACGAACATAATAGGAGGACTCCGTTTCTTCGATGGGACAAACCTTCTTCTGATTCGTGTCATTGAAATGAATGCGTCCAAACGTATCGCTCAGGATATCCCTGGCGACTTCAATGATATCCGCCACGACAGAGGATGCCGTCGGCAGGGAGCCTGCGCCCGGTCCATAGAACATTGCCTCTCCGATGGCGTTGCCGCGGACAAAAATCGCATTGTAAACCCCGTTGACCGAAGCCAAGGGATGGCTTTTCGGCAGAAAAACAGGATGCACCCGCACATCCACCCCCTTTTCCTGCGAATCCTTCCCAATGGCCAAAAGCTTTACCACATAGCCCAGTTCCTTGGCATATTCTATGTCCTCTGTCGTAATGCCGGCAATGCCTTCGACGTAAACGTCCTTCAAATCAATGTGGGTATTGAATGCCAATGTAGCAAGAATTGCCGCTTTCCGCGCGGCATCCAGCCCATCCACATCCGCCGACGGATTGGCTTCCGCATAGCCTTTCTCTTGGGCTTCCTTCAGTACGCTTGCGTAATCCGCACCGCTCTCGCTCATGCGCGTGAGCATATAGTTTGTCGTACCGTTCACGATGCCCATCACTTCGGTCATACGGTTTGCTGTCAGGCACTGCTTGAGCGGCGTGATGATGGGGATGCCGCCTCCCACACTGGCTTCAAACAGGAAATCCACGCCATGCTTTTCCGCCATCTCGAACATTTCCCTGCCGAATTGCGCCACGACATCCTTGTTGGCTGTCACGACGCTCTTTCCGTGCTCCATAGCCTGAAGCATGTATTCCCTCGCAGGATGCAGGCCTCCCATGAGCTCGACGACAATGGAGATTTCCGCATCATCCAGAATATCCTGAAAGTTCTCTGTTACCTGAAGGTTTTCCAGTTGGGGGCGTTTTTTTCCCGCATCACGCACAAGCACCGTCTTGATGCTGAGCTTGGCGCCAACCTTGGCCGTAATCTCCTGTATATTTTCCCTAAGTACCTGCACGACACCGGAACCAACGGTTCCTGAGCCAAGCAATCCCAGCTTGATCTCGCGACTCATTCGGCGCACTCCCTTCCTTATGCCTGTCCCAGAACCTCCAGCCGTTTCACTCCGTCCACCATGCGGAGTTTATCCAAAAGCTCCTCCAAATCGATCACAAGATTTGCGGTCTCAATGGATACCGTCACATTCGCGACTCCCTGCAGCGGAATGCCCTGATTGATGGTCAGCACGCTGCCCGATCCCTGAGAAATCGTATTGAGCACGCTGGAAAGCACACCTTGTCTATGCTCCAACAGGAAGGTCAAGGTGATGATTTTGTCCTGGCTCGCCTCGTAAAAGGGAAACACAAAGTCCTTGTATTTGTAATATGCACTGCGGCTGAGATCCATTTTTTCCACAGCTTCATTGATCGTCCGTGCATCTCCGCGCTTCAGCATTTCCTTGACCTTGATGGTCTTCTTGATGGCCTCCGGCAAAATCTCTTCCCGTACCAGGAAAAAACCGCTCTTTGCTTTATCTCCTCGCATGACAACGCCTCCGTATTTCTGTATTGGATAAAAATCTACGTTAGAAGGATACATTCGACATTATAGCATTTTTTGTACGCTCATGCCACTACAAATTTGCAGCATAAGTCACCGATGCCCTGCCCGGATCTTATTTTCCGTCCCGTTCCGCAATCGCTCGATATTGCTGCGATGGCGGATGATAATAAAGACTGCTGCTAGCAGCCCGAACAGAATGAACTCCGACGGATAGGAAAACAGCCATGCCAAAATGGGAACCAATGCCGCTGCCACGATGGAGCCAAGGGATACATAGCGAGTCAGGTACACGATAATCAGCCAGACAAGAAATACGATCCATGTCGGCTCCGGCATGAGCATCGCAATGACGCCAAGTCCTGTCGCAACGCCTTTGCCGCCTTTGAACCCCATGAAGATGGAGCAGGAATGGCCCACGATGGCAAGAATGCCTGCCATCACCATGGAAAGAGGCGTCCCAAGGAAAATCATCGCAAGACGTACGCTCAGATAGCCTTTCAGAAAATCCATGAGAAAGATGAATACGCCCGGTCCCTTGCCGAGAGTCCGCCACGCATTCGTCGCGCCGATGTTATGGCTTCCATGTTTCCGAAGATCCGTATGCCAGAGCAATTTGCCCCAAAAGAGCCCGTTCGGCACAGAGCCCAAAAGATAGCAGAGCGCCATGATCATAACAAATGTCACCATCATTCCTCCTCCTTCTCATCGCGATTGCGTACCACCAGTCGAAGCGGCGTCCCCTCGAATCCGTAAGTCTCCCGCAGCCGGTTCTCGATGAACCGCAGATAGGAAAAATGCATAAGCTCCGCATCGTTCACAAGGATAATGAATTTCGGAGGACAGATATCCACCTGCGTCATAAAGAGCAGTTTCAGCTGACGGCCCTTGTGGGTGGGCGGCGGATTCACCGAGACCGCATCGCGGATGAGCTCATTGAGCACACTGGTCTTGATGCGCATGGACTGCTGCTCCGCCACAAAGCGCACCAGCTCCGTCACCCTTTGCACCCTCTGCCCCGTAAGGGCAGAGGCATAGAGTACCGGCGCATACTGCAGGAAGCCAAGCTGCTCCCGCAAATCATCCGTAAAACGAAGTGTGGACTTGTCATCCTTATCGGGATAAATATCCCATTTATTGACCACAATGACGGTTCCTTTACCCGATTCATGGGCATAGCCGGCAATCTTTTTGTCCTGCTCTGTGATGCCCTCCGCCGCATTGATCATCATCAAGACCACATCCGCGCGGTCAATCGCCCGCAGGGAACGCATGACGCTGTACCGCTCCACCGGCTCATCGATTTTTGACTTACGGCGCATGCCTGCCGTATCAATGAGCGTGAACTTGATATCATCCTTCTTGAAATGGGTGTCGATTGCATCCCGGGTCGTCCCCGGCACATCGCTCACGATCACTCGATCCTCGCCCAATATCTTGTTCACGAGCGAGGACTTCCCCACATTCGGCCGTCCGATGACCGCAATGCGTATCTCATCCTCCTCCCGTGCTTCATCCGTATTCTCCGGAAAAGCCGCTGCCACCGCATCCAACAGATCCCCAAGATTCAAGGAATTCGACGCAGATATGCCAATTGGGTCTCCAAGTCCCAAATTGTAGAACTCATAGACATCCATCTCGCGCTGGGGGCTGTCAATCTTGTTGACTGCCAGAACGACGGGCTTTTTTGTCCCCCGCAGCAGTTTGCCGACTTCTTCATCCGCCGAAGTCAGACCTGACCGTCCATCCACCACGAACAGAATCACATCCGCTTCCTCCAGGATCTCCCATAGCTGCCGGTCGAAACCGCCGGAGCCGCCGTGGAGGTGGTTGGGCCCATTGTTGACAGGGAGGGAGTACTCCTTTCCGTCAAGGGTGAATTTTCCATTTGCAATCCGGTTTGCATAGCGTCCGGGAATTTTTCCGGAGCAGGGACCGTCCGCAAAATACGAGAGGGCCTCGGGGTAGCCAAGGACGACATCGTCAAGCTTTCCGTCCCTGTCCGGAACGACGATTGACACGATGGCTGCGCCCACGCTTGAAAGTTCAACATATGCGCCGGAGGCGTTCTGAAGCCTGTAAAGGAAGATTTCTTTTCCGTCTGGGGACGTACCCCAGATTTTTTTAGTGATGGTTGTCATAGCGAAGCAAAGATACGCAAAATCTTTGCTATATTTGTATCCTATGAAGCAGTATCTCGATTTACTCAGACATATCCGCGAGAACGGAGTTATGAAGGAAGACAGGACCGGTGTGGGCACCCAGAGCGTATTCGGCTACCAGATGCGTTTCGATCTCCGGGACGGCTTCCCCCTCCTTACGACGAAGAAGGTCCACCTTAAGTCCATTATCCACGAACTCCTTTGGTTCATAGCCGGAGACACCAATATCAAGTACCTCAAAGACAATGGCGTCTCCATATGGGACGAATGGGCCGATGAGAACGGAGACCTCGGTCCCGTGTACGGCCACCAGTGGCGCAGCTGGCCCTCTCCGGACGGCCGCACGATAGATCAGCTGGCGCAGGTCGTCGATATGATAAGGCGCAATCCGGACAGCCGGAGGCTTCTCGTATCGGCCTGGAATCCCGGCGAGGTGGACAAGATGGCCCTCCCGCCCTGCCACTGCCTGTTCCAGTTCTATGTCGCGGACGGACGTCTGAGCTGTCAGCTTTACCAAAGGAGCGCGGACGTCTTCCTTGGCGTTCCGTTCAATATCGCATCCTACGCCCTCCTGACGATGATGATTGCGAGTACCAGCGGCCTTGAGCCCGGTGAATTCATCCACACAACAGGAGACACTCATATCTACAGGAACCATTTCGACCAGGTTGCGCTCCAGCTCTCCCGCGAGCCGCGCCCGCTTCCAAGGATGATAATAAACCCGGACGTCAAGTCCGTCTTTGACTTCAGGTACGAAGATTTCCGCCTGGAGGGATATGACCCCTGGCCTGCAATCAAAGCCCCCGTAGCAGTTTAAGCTTATGGAAAAGTGTATCATTGTCGCTATCGGCGAAAATAACGGAATAGGCGTCAGGAACGCCCTTCCCTGGCACCTGAGGGAGGACCTTCAGTATTTCAAGCGCGTAACTCACGGGTTCCCCGTGATTATGGGCCGGACCACATATTTTTCCATCGGAAGGCCTCTTCCCGGAAGGAAGAACATCGTGCTGAACCTCGGTGGAGAGGATATCCCTGAGGTAACCTGCGTTTACAGCTTCGAGGAGGCATACGCTGAGGCTGAGGCGACGGGTGCGGAAAAGTGCTTCGTGATCGGCGGAGCGTCCGTATATCGCGCCGCCCTTCCGGATATGGACACGCTCTATATAACCCACGTCCATAAGGTCGTGGAGGATGCCGATACGTTCTTCCCGGAGATTGACCCTGAGATTTGGGAGCCCGTCTGGAAATCCCCCCTTCAGGCCGATGAACAGTCCGGCCTCGAATTCGAATTCGTCGTTTACAATCGCAGATGAGCGGCGAAAGGGAGACATTCAGCAGCCGGTTTGCCGTGATTATGGCAAACCGGCTGCTGAATGTCT
>CALGGN010000397.1 GCA_937915915.1 uncultured Selenomonas sp.
GTATCATGCCCCTGATACAGGATCGTCTTTCCACCGGAATAAGCCCAGATATAATCACAGAAGGAGCCGTACTCCTCCCGCACTTTCTGGAAACACTGCGCATTATGAATCACAGCGCGGATCTTCCGGGGTGACCGGATCATCCCTTCGGTATTCATGATGCGGTCTACATCTTCGTCAGTAAATGCAGCAATCCGGTCGTAATCAAATTCTGCGAAGCAAGAGCGGAAGATCTCCCGCTTCTTCAGCATCAGATCCCATGACAAACCGCACTGCATACACTCAAGCATCAGATGCTCGAACATCTTTCTGTCATCATGTACCGGAATCCCCCACTCGGTATCGTGATATATCTTGTTGGCCTCGTTCATGCCGGCCCATATGCAATAACCCATGATTCCCCTCCTTTCTCCCCCTTTAGAGCATGGCCAAACCCAAAGTACTTCTTGAAAATGCCTTGATTTTCCCTATAACTCCTAACCATTTTCCCCGCATGCGCGGGCTTTTTTGATGCGTTTTTTGTTCTCGTACATATCCATATCCGTCGCGTCCATGCAGGTGGTCAGGTCATCGGACTTCGAGCAGAAAACGGAGAGGCCAAAAGCGACGGAGAGCTTTTGGTCCCGGATTTGGAACATCGCCGATTTTGTCTCCAATTCGGCGATGAGCCGCCGAGCCTCCTTCTCGGAAGTATTCGCCAGCACGATGAAAAATTCGTCGCCGCCCATACGAAACACCACCGCGCTTTCCGGCAGCACCATGCGAAACAACAGCGCTGTCATGCGGATGCATTCATCGCCCATCAGATGTCCGTAGGTGTCGTTGATAGCTTTTAGTCCGTTGCAGTCCGCCGAGATCATGCAGATGGGAAAATTTTCCTCTTTGAGCACTGTTGGGATGTACGTTTGATAAGAATGACGATTAAAATTTGCAAACCGTCTTCCTCGTCATCGGTGATGAGGATTTCATACTCTGCGGACAGCAAACCGCGAAACTCCTCCGCAATCGGCGAGAGGGGAAAAATCATCAGCAGCGTTTTTTTCTTGGGCACAAGCGGGAACTCCTTTTTCGTTCAATGAAACATCATCAAAAACAAATTTCAGTGACAATCCCTTTGTGGTCGGAGAGAGACTTTTCTAAATTCCAATCCGAAACATTGACATTGGCAATACCGATAAAATCCTGTGAAACAGCAACCTCTCCTTCCTGCTTAACCTTTTTACATTCTACCATAATCCTTCCCATTCCTGCTTAAGAAAATAAAAAATAGCGCAGAGCCGAAGCCATGCGCTTCGGAAAATACACAATGAGACCGCACGGGACAATGCCTCAAAAAAGAGAAGGAGGTGCATTTACACCTCCTGTATATCACTTCCTGTTGTAATTCACCTTCTTGCTTCCGGTCAGCCCCGACAGGTCTGTTTGCAGGAACTGGTTGATGGCAGTCCAGCTCACGTCAAAATTATCGAGAAACGCCGTATGCCATGCTTTAGGAACGATACAGAGCCTGGCGTTTGGGATGTACCGCTCCGCTTCCACCATCGTCACCAAAGGAGCATGGTCATCCTCGTCTCCGGCAATCAATAGCACCGGGCATTCAATCGTCCGCAGAAAATCTTCGCCTACTTCCATCTTGCTCCAAAAGTTTATATAGTTCGTGCAAAATTCCTGATAGCGTTCCGGCTCCGGCATACAATCTTGCACTGGCGGGAGCAGGTTTTGCGCTTATCCCCGAGTATTTAGCGTTGCCTCACAAGGAGATTTCCTTTCTGCCTTGGGCCGAATCTCCCCGTGCGCCAATGGGCATACACTATCACAAAGACTCTGCCCTAAACAAAAACTCTGCCATACAGAAATTCATCCGTGAGGCACAAAACCATACAGACTGCGTCTTGCCTTATTTGTGCTGATATGCACCAATAATTATTCACTGTATGGAAAGACGTTCGTCTGCACTGTGCAAGTATTCAAACCAGTAGAGTTCACTCCCCCATCTTGAGAACGGTCTGCGAACATGGTAAAATGAATCCAAGCGGAGTGATGCGCATGGGTGCGATTGATACGGAGGCCAAGGCATACCTGTCATCGCCGGACAAGGTGGCGGACGCCTTCAACTATTGGGTGTACGGCGGCAGAGACATCATAAAACCAGAAGAACTGCAACCGATAGACACAACGGCGATTGCCCTGCCCTACGGCAACGATGCCAAAAAGCCGATCCAGAAGATACGGGATGTACTGAAGCTCTACACGGCGATGAGGGATGAGCAGGCATACTACCTCATGCTGGGCATCGAGATACAAACAGAGACTCACTACGCCCTCCCCGTGAGGAATATGCTATACGATGCCATGAGCTATGCCCAGCAAGTGTCGGATATTGCGGCAGAACACCGCACGAACAAGGACAAGATGACTGGTGAAGAGTTTCTTTCCGGTCTTAAGAGAGAAGATAGACTGATGCCCGTCATCACCTTGGTCATCAGTCTCAGCACGGAAGAATGGGATGGGCATCTCACCCTCCATGAGATGCTGTCGGTGGAAAACAAGGAACTGCTGGCATTTGTGCCGAACTATCGGCTGAACCTTCTCGCTCCAAATAAAATCGAGGACTTTGGCCAGTTCCGCACTGAACTGGGTGTGCTCTTCGAATGTATCAAACACAAGCAGAACAGCAACATGGACTGGATGGAAGGGAAAGAATATTTCCGGCATGTAAAGCGAAATACGGCGAGCCTTATCAAGACGTTGACGGGATTTGACATTTCCCTTGACGAGGAAGGAGATGTGGTGGACATGATGAACGCATGGGAGAATGGGCTGAATCAGGCGAGAAATGATGCCTTTGCCAATGGCGAATCCAAAGGATGGGATTCCGCAATGGTCAGCAACATTAAAAATCTCATGGAAACCTCTGGCTGGGATGCACGGCAAACCATGGATGCCTTGAAAATCCCTGCCAACGAGCAGGAAAAATATGCCA
>CALGGN010000398.1 GCA_937915915.1 uncultured Selenomonas sp.
AGCAGGGGAATCTGGACTGGGTGCGCTCCATGCAGGCCGTAGAGGACTACCATCCCTACTTCGCCCTCCACAGGGTATGGCGTGCCCAGAGTCTGGTGGCTCCCTCCACGAACCTGCCCCAGCGCACCAAGGGATGGGAAGGGGATGAGTACCCCTTTTCCGTTAAGCCCGACCATCCCCTGACACTTCAAGAGGTCATGGATCTGCACCGGGATGCCTACGAGGGCACCAGCATCGACCGACGCAAAGGCAAGGCGGCAGGGCTCTTTGACTCCGTCTACCGCTACGGGGACTACCAATGGGAGCGCTCCATCACCTCCCGGAGTAACGCCTACACTTGGATCACCCAGGCGGGGGCCAGCCTGCCTTGCCCCATCTTCTGGCTGTCCATGAACGCCCCGGCGGAAAGCACTTATGTGCCCCTGACCGTCTCCCAGATGCCCGAAGCTTACAGGCACATTGACAGGGGAAGCTTTGATGTATCCAAGGCTTGGTGGGCTTCCGGTCAGGTGACGGCTCTCACCCGGGGCTACTACAGCGTGCTGCAGCCTGAGGTGCTTGCCGCCGCCCACGAACTGGAGGCAGGAGCCATCCGGATCGTGGAAAGCGCCGCCGGTCAAAGTCCCGAGGCCTTCCGCCGGGATCTGGAGAAAAACGCAGCTTTCGCCTTGGATCGGTGGCAGCGTCTCCAAGGGGAGCTTCTGGCAAAGCATCAAATCGACCGCCGCATGGCCTTGGGGAGTGCCCAGAAGCTTACATCTGACCCGGTGCAGAAGTATTGAGGATCTTGCAGCGTTGCTTTTCCCGTAATGAAGCGGCTGCCGCACGAAGAAAGTTCATTTCGTGCGACAGCCTCTTTACTCATGAAAAATTAGCGAATCGAGCCCGTTACGGCATTTTCACGCAGGCTGGCTGCGCTGATTACGCGTTCGATGGCCGTCTGACGCGGGGAGCCGATCCGATTCTGCGTTCCTGTCCTTCGGAAGTTTCAAGCTCCCAGCACTTCTGTGAAATAGATGACGGTCACGGTATCCTCGGGCAGGATCCTGCGCTGGTAGATCTGCTCAAAGTCTGCAATCAGAGCCTCCACCGTGTTGATTTCGGGATTTTGATGGCCAAGATCCTTGGAGGTCAGAGAGCCCATCGTCTTTACGCGCACTTTGTCAAGGTAAGCCGTGTAGAGCTTTTGCTTCGGCTCGTCTTCCTCGCCGGTGGTGATCCAGACAATCGAGCCCTGCGGGAACTGCCCGCTCACATCGCCCAGACGCACCGTGCAGTTCTTCGTGCGCTCCAGCAGCATCTTTTTATGCTTTTCTGCTCGGAAATTCAATGCCATCATGATTTGTAACATCCCCTTTTATGCGGTACCATACATACAAGAACCTCTCCATGGTATAATTCTTCCTGACGAGGGAGATTCCTGCTTTGAATCGGCATGTCGGAAAAATTTTAGTCCCCGCCGCAGGCTTCCATGAAGCCTGCGGCGGGGACTTTTATTTCTTGTTCGGATAGGTTTTAGTTCTTGAGCGGTCTCTTCAGGATGGAGAGAAGAGCGCAGCCCACGACTGCCCCGATGAGGATTGCCACAAGATACATCACCGGATTGCCGATGGTCGGAACAACGAAGATGCCGCCATGCGGTGCGCGGAGCGTGCAGTCAAACGCCATGGAAAGGGCGCCTGCTACGGCAGAGCCGACCACGAGGGACGGAATCACGCGCAGCGGATCTCCTGCAGCGAAGGGAATCGCGCCTTCGGTGATGAAGGAAAGGCCCATGACATAGTTCGTGACACCGGCCTTGCGCTCGCTCTCCGTGAAGCGATTTCCGAAGAAGGTCGTGCAGAGTGCGATGGCAAGAGGAGGAACCATACCGCCGGCCATGACGGCTGCCATGACGTGATATTCGCCGCTTGCGAGGAGGCCTGTGCCCGTGACATAAGCAGCCTTGTTGATCGGGCCGCCCATATCAATCGCCATCATGCCGCCGACCACGACGCCGATGAGGATACGTGCGTTGGGATCCATGTTCTTCAGGGTATCAACGAGCCATCCGTTGAGTGCGCTCACCGGCGGAGCAATGATGAACATGCTGATGAGGCCGATGATCAGGATACCGAAGAACGGATAGAGCAGGACAGGCTTGACGCCGTCCAGGGATGCCGGAAGACCGGAGAAGACATTCTTCAGGATGTTCACCGTGTAGCCGCCGACGAAGCCTGCGAGCAGGGCGCCAAGGAAACCGGAGCCGGTCGCTCCCGCAAGGGCGCCGCCTACAAAGCCCACCGCGAGGCCCGGGCGATCCGCGATGCTCATGGCGATAAAGCCTGCAAGCACCGGCAGCATGAAGCCGAAGGCCGCGCCGCCCACGTCCTTGAAGAATTTCGCAAGGGGTGTATTGGAGCCGAAATTGCTCGGATCGATGGAATAATCATCGAAGAGGAAGGCCAGGGCGATGAGGATACCGCCGCCAACCACGAAGGGAAGCATGTGGGAAACACCGTTCATGAGGTGCTTGTAGATCTGACGCACCAAGCTTTCCCCTGCCACATCCGCAGCGCCCTCCGCGCTGTCGGAGCCGGAGGCATGGTAGACCGGAGCGTTTGGCGCCATGGCGCGGTCAATGAGCTCGTCCGCTTTGTTGATGCCGTCCGCGACCTTTGCGCTGATGAGCTTCTTGCCGTTGAAACGCGCCATGGCCACATTCTTGTCCGCTGCGACGATGATCGCGTCAGCAGCAGCGATCTCGGCGGCGGTGAGCACGTTTTTCGCGCCCTCGGAGCCGTTGGTCTCGACCTTGATGGAGATGCCGCGCTGCCTTGCATGCTGCTCCAGGCTTTCCGCTGCCATGAAGGTATGAGCGATGCCCGTCGGGCAGGCTGTGACCGCAAGAAGCTGGATATGGCCGGCAGCCGGAGCTGACGCATTTGCAGCCTGCGGCCCCCTGAATTTGCCGTCCTCTTTGTCATCGATGAGCTTCAGGAATTCTTCCTTTGTGCTTGCCTTGATGAGCGCTTCCTTGAAGTTCGGATCCATGATCATCGTGGCGAGCTTGCTCAGGATGGAAAGATGCTCATTGTCGGCAGAGTTCGGTGCCGCGATCATGAAGAAGAGGCGGGCGGGCTTGTTGTCCATGGACTTGAAGTCCACGCCCTGCGGTACGGTCATCGCTGCGAGTCCTGCGTTCTTTACGCCCGAGCTCTTGGCGTGGGGCGTTGCAATGCCGTCGCCGAGGCCTGTGGTGCCGGAGGCTTCACGCGCCAGCACATCCTGTTTGTACTGCTCCTTGTCGGAGAGGTTGCCGGAGGCCTCCATGAGGTCTGCCAGCTGATCGATGGCTGAGCTCTTGTCAGCCGGGTTTGCGCCAAGAACAATGCTTTCATTCTTGAGCAGGTCGGTAATACGCATGTTGTTCGCTCCTTTTCAGAAAAGAGTAGAATGTAATATATGATTCCCAGGGCCGGAGCCCTGAAAGTTCACACGATGGTCTTCAAAAGCGCCTCGACTTCCGGGCGCGTTGCGAGATTCTCGGAAAACGCAGAAGCACTGCCTGTTGCGACGCCCATGTGGAACGCCTGCTCGAAATCACCGCTTGATTCGATGTAGCCCGTGATGAAGCCGGCCACCATGGAATCCCCGGCGCCGACGGAATTGACCAGCTTGCCCTTCGGCGCGGGGCTCTTGTAGGATTTCCCCTCTGCGGTCAGCAGGATCGCGCCGTCGCCTGCCATGGAGATGAGCACGTTCTGCGCGCCCTGCTCCTGCAGTTTCTTGGCATAGGTGATGATTTCCTCGTCCGTCGTGAGCTTCACGCCGAACATTTCGCCCAGCTCGTGATTGTTTGGCTTGATGAGCCAGGGGTTGTATTTGAGGACATTCATGAGCAGCTTCTTGGTCGCGTCCACGATGATGCGGATGCCGCGCCCCTGCAGGCGTGCCATGATGCGCTCATAGATGTCGTCGGGCAGCGTGTTCGGGATGCTTCCCGCAAGCACCAGCGTGTCATCCTTTTGGAGCTTGTCCAGCTGTGTGAAAAGCTCCTCGCGCTTTTCCTCGCTGATGTCCGGCCCCTGTCCGTTGATCTCCGTCTCCACATCCGCCTTTGCCTTGACGTTGATGCGGGAAAAGCCTTCGGGGAGCTGGACGAAATCGTCCGTTACGCCGAAACCCTTCAGCTGGCGTTTGATTTCCTCCCCCGTGAAGCCCGCGAGGAAGCCCAGCGCCGTGCTCTTGTGGCCGAGGTTGCCAAGCACGATGGACACGTTGATGCCCTTGCCCCCTGCAAGCACCTGCTCATAGTTCACGCGGTTGATTTCGCCGGCGGTGAAACTGTCGAGGCGGATGATGTAGTCCAGCGCAGGATTGAAGGTTACCGTATAGATCAATTTGATTCCCCCTCCAAGATCGTCGTATGATTTCTGTATTTCTTGTCCGGCAGGCAATCCGTGATGATTGCAGCGTCGGACAGATCCGCAAAGCTGATGGGCGATATCCGGCTGAACTTCGAGCTGTCGGCAAGCACGAAGGCCTGTGTGCAGCGGGAAAGGGCGCTTCCCTTGATGACGGCCTCGCCGGAGTCCGGTGTCGAATAGCCGGATTTCATGCTGATGCCATTTGTGCCGAAAAAGCCCTTCGTGAAATTGTATGCCTTGAGGCTGTTGAGTGCCTCGGTGCCGATGACGGCTTCCGTGACCGGCTTGACAGCGCCTCCCAGAATGAAGACCTTCATCCCCCGCTCCGCCAGCCTCGCAGCGTGAATGATGCCGTTCGTCACAAATGCCGCATGGATGGATGAATCGATAAAATCGATCATGGCGAGCGTGGTGGAGCCTGCATCCAGATAAATGAAATCCTTTGGGGAGACAAGGCGTGCGGCCCGTCGTCCGATGATGCGCTTTTCCTGTCGGTGCAGGTCGCTTCTGGTCTGCATGTCCTCTTCTTTTGTGGTATATGCATTGTCTAGGGCAGTCGCGCCGCCGTAGACCTTGCAGAGACGGCCGTCCTTGTGAAGCGTTGTGAGATCGCGCCGGACGGTGGATTCGGAGGCGTTCAGTATCTTGGTGAGGTCAAGGACGGAGACCGCTTTTTTTTCATCGAGAATATGCAGTATCGTCGCATATCGTTCCTCCGTCAGCATGGCCATTCCCTCCCTTGGGTTTTACTATACAACTAAACTCCGTCAAAGTCAATCAAAATCGGTAAAATTTCGCAAGGAAAATGAAAATACATATTGCTATCTTTTCCGTTGGTCCGTATAATGAATATTATAAATTATGGAAGGAAAATCGTGGAAAGAGGGGCATGTATGGCAGAAGAGGTGCAGGCGGAAAAGGTTGTGCAGGAAGCGGTTCCCGCGGTCAGAAAGACCCAGATCCAGCAGCGCAGAAAAGCTTCCTTTTACATCAAAAAGTATTCCCTGATCTTTATCGGGGCAATCATTGCGGCAGCGGGGCTGGAGATGTTCCTGATCCCCAATGAGGTCATCGATGGCGGGGTCGTGGGCATTTCCATCATGATGGCGTCGATTACGCAGTGGCGTCTGGGTTTTTTCCTGGTGGTGCTGAATATCCCGTTTCTCTACCTGGGCTATAAGCAGATCGGGAAGAATTTTGCCATAGCCACCGTGATCGCAATTTGTTTCCTGTCCTTCTGGTCGGAGATGTTCGCGCCGGTTCCGCCGGTTACGACGGATCCGTTTCTGGCTGCCATCTTCGGCGGCATCATCGACGGTATCGGCGTGGGCCTCATCATGCGGGCGGGCGGTTCGCTGGACGGCACGGAGATCGTGGCCATCATCATGGACCGGAGATCCGTTTTTTCCGTGGGCGAAGTCGTCATGTTCATCAATCTCTTCATCCTGTCGAGCGCCGGCCTGCTCTACGGATGGGACAAGGCGATGTATTCTCTGGTCGCGTATTTCGTGATTTCCAAGATGATCGACGTGGTCATCAAAGGGTTGGATGAGTCCTATGCGGTCATGATCGTGACGAATGAGCATGAGGAAATCACGTCAGCGCTCAATGACAGGCTGGGGCGCGGTGTGACCCTTCTGCATGGCGAGGGCGGCTATACCGGCGAGAGCAAGGAAGTGCTCTATTGCGTGGTGACCCGCCTGGAGGTGGACAAGCTCAAGGAAATCGTTCTGGAAAAGGATGAATCCGCCTTTGTCACCATCAACGCGGTGCATGACATCATGGGCGGACGCTTCAAGAAAAAGTCCATACACTGAAGCGGGGGAGAAGGAAATGAAACGAGGCAGCTTATTCTGGATGTTCGTTCTTATGGTTTGTATTTTCTCTATCACCGTGGCAATGGCGGCGGATCGCGTGCCGTTGCGCGTGGCGCGGGTGCCGATCGTGCTGCAGGGCGGCAGGATACCGGAGGATGAGACCATCGACGCGCTGGAGACAAGGCTGGATCGGGCGCTTCATGTCCCGCTGAATCAGACGCTCCATGCGGTGGAATACCTGCCGGAAGCAGAATGCGAGCGCGTGCTGCGGGCCGTATGGGAGGAACGGAAAAGAACGAACAGCCGGGCAAGTCTGGAGGAGGTCATGCAGATCTGGGCGGAAACCTTGGAAGCGGATATTGCGGTATGCCCTGTGCTTACGGAATACGATGAATACAGCTACTTCGGGTGGAGCTGGCGGCGCGGGACGTTCCTTTCCAGCCGTGCGCGGATCGTGCTCTATGGGTATGATCGGTCATCAGGGAAGCCGTTCCAAAAGAGCTGGGGCCGGAATTACCACGGTGAGTCTTCGACGCAGGGGAGCGCTTCTGTGCTTGCCTTGGAATGCATGGACAAAGTGATTGCGGATGCGGGCCTGCGGGAGATGATTTCCAGGTGGAAACGATAGCTGTTTGAAATTTATTTCCGCCGCTGGCAGGAATTTTTTGCAGGATGAAGAATAATAGAATATATCATATAATATAAAAAGGCGGACGGGAGGTGGTTCTTTGTGGCAGAACGAGAATTTAAATTTCGCGGGCTGAAGACCTTCCAGATATTCAGCGGTGACACGAAGAGCGTCTGGATATACGGTTTTTTCTTAAAGCGGGGGACGTATGGCGACCCCGGTCCTCAGGCGCATATTTTTGTGTATGAGAACGGTTACGAAGGGTATCGGGTGGACGCACAGACCATCGGGCAGTTCACGGGTTATTTTGACTGCAACGAAAAGGAAATCTACGAGGATGATGTGCTGGAGCATGCGGACGGTGAACGCGGTTTGGTCATCTACCGGGACGGCGCTTTTTGGATGGAGTCTGCTGAGGGTACGTCAATGGGGATGTTGGCTGACTTCATGCGAAAAAAAGCGGAGATCAAGGGAAATCGCTTTGAGCATCCCGAACTTCTTTCGCGGAATCAGGATCATGAGACACATGGTGCATAGATAAGTCGGAGGCTTCAGCCCCTTGTCCAGCCTGTGCTGGATGAGGGGATTTTTTGCTATGAAATCTTAGTGAATCAAGCCCGTCAGGGCGCAGATGAGCTTAGATTTCGTGTAAGGGCGCAGTGCGAAACATTGTTTCGCACGAAGTTTTGCGGGCAGGGAAAGGCGGCGGCAAATGGGAAGACAGAGCGTTCTTCGGATATTGGGATTTTTTCGCAGACGTTGGTATTTCGTGCCGCCGCTGCTGATATTGGCGCTGTTCCTTGTGCTGAAGCTTTACAGCTGGAGCGCGGCGTTCATTTTCAATACGGCGATGGAGCAGCAGGACATGCTGCGCGGTACGATCACGGCGGAGGAAATCGTTGCGCATATCGACGGGTACGTCTACTTCGAGAATCTGGAGTGGAAGGATCCGAAGGGGAACACGATTCTCCTGATCCCCGAGGGGGATTTCCAAGTGAGGATTCTGGATGTTTTGCTGGGAAACTACAAGTCCACGACCATTCAGGAACTGAATCTGAAAGATGTGAGTCTGTCCATTTGGCTGCAAGATGACATGAGCTGGGATCTGGTGCCCCAATCCAAAATGATGGAGCGGGTGCCGAAGAAACCGGATCCGGAATCCGAATGGGCCAGAACGGTCAGCCTGACGGGAAAAACGGAGGAAGAACTCGCTGAGATTGCAGAGCGCAAGCGCAGGCTCGGCGAGCGCAGGCGAAAGGAGCAGCAGCAGAAAATCGAGGAAGGATGGGTAAATTTCAATCTCGAGGGCAAGCATATCAAGACAAAGCTCAATCTTGAGAATGCCAGAATGGAAATTTTCTACAAACAACGGCATTACCTGTTCAATGATGTGAATTTCGACTTGGATGTGGATACCGAAAAGAAGATGGACTTGGATCTGTCTGCGGGGCGGTTCGGCGGCACCATGCTGGGATATGGCATGCGGCTGCGCGGGAACATGGACTTCACGGAGGCTGTGCCGGAGACGAATTTCACGTTGATCTTTCAGAACATCGATCTTTCCTCCCTGGGTATGGGGATGAATCTGCATGATCCGGTGGCTTTGCTGGTCTATATGGACGGCCCGATCTCCCATCCCATCGGACGGGGATCGCTCCGCATTGACCAGCTGCGCATCCCCAACCTGAATTTCTCGAATGTCACCGGGAAAGTTCATTATGACGACGGCATCGTCCGGTTCACGGACGTGGATGCCGATGTCTATGGCGGGCATCTGAAGGCGACGGGACAGTATGACATAGATACCCGCTACTATTTCATCGAGGGGCATGGGGAACACTTGAAGACGGGCATCGCGCTTCCAAAGGATGACTTGAAATGCGAGGTGGAACTGGACATCAAGGTGGATTCTAAGGGGAGTCCGAAGAATACTACCTACAGCGGCGTTTTCACTTCCGGCAAAGGACTTTATCGCTGGCTGCCCTTCGATTCCATCAAAGGGCAGTTCAAGAGCTCGTTCCGGAATCTGCAATTCTACGACATCTCGATTGATATGGGCGGCCTTTTGCTGACGACGGATGCCTTGAGCGTCGTTGACGGAAAGCTGGCGCTGCATCCCATCCAGATCTGGGATGTGGACGGATCGCCGTTCATGTACTATGATCCGGAGCACAAAAAATTGGTAAAAAATTAAGAGAAGCTATTGACAAGGGAGCATTGTCTCCTTATAATATAAAACATATTAATTATATATGAATTGTTTGCTTTGACAGAGAGGGGTAATGATGATGGGCGAGGAAAGGAAGTATAAATTCGAGACATTGCAGCTTCATGTGGGGCAGGAGCAGGCGGATCCAACGACAGATGCGCGTGCGGTCCCCATCTATCAGACGACTTCCTATGTGTTCCGCAATGCGCAGCATGCGGCGGATCGCTTTGCGCTCCGCGATGCGGGCAATATTTACGGGCGGCTCACGAACCCGACCGAGGATGTGTTCGAGCGCCGCATTGCAGCGCTGGAGGGCGGATCGGCGGCGTTGGCGCTGGCTTCGGGCGCGGCGGCTGTGACCTATACGGTGCAGGCTTTGGCGCACAAGGGGCAGCATGTTGTGGCGGCAACCACGATCTATGGCGGCACGTTCAATCTTTTTGAGCATACGCTGCCCGATTACGGCATCGAAACGACCTTCGTGGATCCTACAAAGGGCGTGGGAGCTTTTGAGGATGCGATCCGCGAGAATACGCAGCTCATTTATATCGAGTCCATCGGCAACCCGAATGCGAACCTCATTGATATCGAGGCTGTGGCGGAAATCGCGCATAAGCATCGTATTCCGCTGGTGGTGGACAGCACCTTTGCCACGCCGTATCAGCTGCGTCCTTTTGAATATGGCGCGGATATTGTCGTGCATTCCGCGACGAAGTTCATCGGCGGGCATGGCACGACCCTCGGGGGCATTGTGGTGGAGAGCGGCAAGTTCGATTGGCGCGCCTCGGGACGCTTCCCGTGGCTGGTGGAGCCGAACCCGAGCTATCATGGGGTGAGCTTCTACGATGCCCTTGGACCGGCGGCATTCGTGACCTATATCCGCGCGATTCTGCTGCGCGACATGGGCGCCGCGATTTCCCCCTTCAACGCCTTCCTGCTGCTGCAGGGGACGGAGACGCTGTCCCTGCGCGTCGAGCGCCATGTGGAGAACTCGCTGAAGGTCGTGGACTATCTCGCAAAGCATCCGAAGGTGGCGAAGGTCAACCATCCCGCGCAGGAGAGCCATCCCGACCATGCGCTTTACCAAAAATATTTCCCCCATGGCGGTATCTCTATTTTTACCTTTGAAATCAAGGGCGGCGCAGCGGAGGCGCAAAAATTCATCGACCACCTGCAGGTATTCTCTCTGCTTGCAAATGTAGCGGATGTGAAATCTCTGGTGATTCATCCCGCCAGCACGACGCATTCCCAGATGACGGAGGAGGAGCTGCTTGGCTCGGGCATTACGCCTGCAACCATCCGCCTCTCCATTGGCACGGAGCACATCGACGACATCATCTATGACTTGGAACAGGCGTTCAAGGCAATCTGATACTTATCTTTGATAAAAATTTTAGGAAACACTGATTAAATGAGCTTTTGTCATTGTCGAAGGATTTTTCTGTCA
>CALGGN010000399.1 GCA_937915915.1 uncultured Selenomonas sp.
TTCCTCCGCCGTCCCGCCGATCTCGCCGATCATGAGGATGGCCTTGGTGTCGGCGTCCTGCTTGAACAGTTCCAGCGCATCGATGAAATCCGTCCCCTTGACAGGGTCTCCGCCGATGCCGATGGCTGTCGTGATGCCGATGCCCGCATTCATGAGCTGGAAAGCCGCCTCATAGGTCAGCGTTCCGGAGCGGGAGACCAGCCCCACATGACCCTTTTTCTGGATATTGCCCGGAATGATGCCGAGCTTCGCCTCGTCCGTGGTCAGGATGCCGGGGCAGTTCGGCCCGATGAGGCGCGTCTTTTTGCCCTCCATATAGCGGCGCACCTTTACCATATCCTCCACGGGGATATGCTCCGTGATGCAGACCACGAGATCCAGCCCCGCGTCCACACCTTCTAAAATGGAGTCTGCGGCGAAACGGGCCGGCACATAGATGACAGAAGCATTCGCGCCCGTTGCCTTGACCGCGTCCTCCACGGTGTTGAAGACCGGAATGCCCTCCACGGTCTGCCCTGCTTTGCCCGGCGTGACACCTGCCACGATTTTCGTACCATAGGCCAGCATCTGCTTCGTATGGAAAGTGGCCTGTTTGCCTGTGATGCCCTGCACCAGCACCTTGGTATCCTTATTGACTAAAATTCCCATCCTTTGGCCCTCCTCAAGCCTTTTCGGCTTCTTTGACAAGTTTCACGATCTGCTCTGCCCCGCCCTCCATCGTCGGCGCCATGATGACGTTCTTGATGGGGGAATCCTTCAGGATCTGACGGCCAAGCTCCACATTCGTGCCTTCCAAACGCACAACGACGGGAACGGGGATGGATTTTCCATCCGTCGAAATGATTTTCGCCGCCTCGATGATGCCCTGCGCCACAAGGTCGCAGCGATTGATGCCGCCAAAGATGTTCACGAAAATGCCCTTTGCCTGCCCGCCGTCCAGCATGATCTGGAACGCCTCCGCAATTTTCTCCGGGGAGGAATCGCCGCCCACATCCAAAAAGTTCGCAGGTTCGCCGCCATAGTGCTTGATGATGTCAACGGTTGCCATGGCAAGTCCCGCGCCATTGACCATGCACGCCACGTCGCCGCCAAGGTTCACATAGTTGAGCCCCGCCTGCGCCGCACGGCGCTCCTTCGGATCCTCCTCCGTCTCATCCCGCAATTCTTCCACATCGGGATGACGGAACAGGGCGCTGTCGTCAAAATTCAGTTTCGCATCGAGAGCCACCACATCATCCTCTGCGGTCACGACCAGCGGGTTGATCTCCGCCAAGGAGCAGTCCTTCCCCACAAAGGCATTGTAGAGACAGCCCATGAGCTTCGTCACCTTGCGGATTGCTGCCGCAGGGAAATTCATCTTGTAGGCCATACGGCTCGCCTGGAACGCGGCAAGCCCAATGGCGGGATCGATATATTCCTTGATGATCTTGTCGGGCATCTCGGCAGCGACTTTCTCGATTTCCATGCCGCCCTCTTCCGAGCCCATCATGACCACCCGCGCCGTCTGACGGTCAATGACAAAGGAAAGGTAGTATTCCTTCTTGATCTTGGAGCCTTCCTCAATGAGCAGGCGCCCCACCTTCTTGCCCTCGGGGCCTGTCTGGTGCGTCACCAGCGTCTTTCCGAGAAGCTCTGCGGCATAGCCTCTGACCTCTTCCACAGACTTCGCGAGCTTCACGCCGCCCGCTTTCCCTCGGCCTCCCGCATGAATCTGCGCCTTCACCACCGTAACGGGGGAGTTCAATTCCTCCGCCGCCTTGACGGCCTCTTCCACCGTAAACGCCGGAAACCCCTTCGGCACGTTCACCCCATAGGATTTCAGGATTGCCTTGCTTTGATACTCATGGATATTCATACACGCCTTCCTCCCCTGTGCACAGTTATCTTCTCAATTTCAAAACATAAACCGTCTGGGACTTCCATACTTCCCCCGCCTTCAGAATCGGCTGCGGGAACTCCGGATGCTGGAACGCGTTCGGATAATACTGTGTCTCCAGGCAGAAGCCACTGCGCAGGCCGAAGCGCACCCCCTGCTTTCCGGGCAGGTTCTTGTCCAGATAGTTGCCGGAATAGAACTGGATCCCCGGCAGATCCGTGTAGGCCGTCAGGGAAATCCCCGACTTCTCCGAATAGGCATAGGCCGCATTCTTGAGGCCCGCTTCCAGATAGTCGATGGGGCAGCCCGGGTCATATCCGAACATGCCCGGCTCCATCTCCACCTCCGCCGGCTTGTCACGCAGGATCCAGTTGTGATCATAGCCCTTGCCCTTGACCAGCTGATCGTAGTCCTCCCCGATCCGCGCCCCGATGGCTGTTGGCTCGCGGAAATCCATCGGCGTTCCTTCCACCGGCAGGATCTTTCCCGTCGGCAGGGATTCCTCATCGTTTTCCGTGAACTCGTCCGAGAAGATCTGGAGCTTCTGCTCCAAGACTGAATCGGCGTCAAAGCCGTCCAGATTGAAATAGCTGTGATTGGTGAGGTTGCAGACCGTATCCTTGTCCGAGACCGCTTCATACCGGATGCTCAGCTCATTGTCATTGGAAAGCCCATAGATGACCGTTGCCGTCAAATTCCCCGGGTAGCCGCCCTCGCCGTCCTTGCTCCGGTAGGTGAGCTTCAGCCCCTCATGGGTTTCCTCCGCTTCCCAGAGCTGTTTGTCGAAGCCGTGGAAACCGCCATGCAGATGATTCTGCTTCCGGCTTCCATCGTTTTGCTCCAGCTGGTATTCCTTTCCGTCCACAACGGCCTTGCCCTCCGCAATGCGGTTCGCATGCCGCCCGACGATTGCCCCCAGATACTTGTCGTCCTGCTCATAGGTGGCGATATCCTCGTAGCCCAGCACAACATCCACGAGCTTAAAATCCTGATTGCGGAACTTCCACGCCACGAGACGCGCTCCGTAGGTGATGATCTGTGCCTGCGTCCCCTTCGTGTTGCGCAGCGTATAAAGCTCCACTTCACGTCCATCCTTGAGTTTTCCGAAGGACTCCTTTTTAATGGTTGCCATGGTATTAAGACCTCCCCCTTATTGTCCGTCTGCTTCCTGCGCCTTGCGATCCTCATCCAGAAGCTTCATGTAGTTTTCATAGGGAAGCGGGCGCGAGAAGTAGAATCCCTGGATATCCGCGCAGCCGATCTTGGCCAGCAGATCGAGCTGTGCCTTGGTCTCCACGCCCTCCACAACGACCCCCATATCCAGATCCTCGGCCAGCTTCAGAATGAACTTCATGATGGAGCTGGCACGTTCCGAGTTCTCCAGCTCCTGCACGAATCCCATATCGATCTTCAGGGTATCCACCGGCAGGTTCTTCAGCATGTTGAGCGAGGAATAGCCGCTGCCGAAATCGTCCATGAGCACGGGGAACCCATGCTCGCGGAACGCCCCGATGACCGCGATCAGCTGCTGCGGATTGTCCGTGTAGGCGCTCTCCGTAATCTCCAGTTTCAGCATCCACGGCTCCAAGCCATATTTCTCCAAAAGCCCGGTCAGGAACGAGAGCAGATCCAGATTGTAGAAATTCAGGCGGGAGACATTGACGGAAACCGGCGTGACCTTGCCATGCTTTTGCTTTTCCTCCTGCAGGATCTGGCACACCCGCTCCCATACATAGCGATCCAGCCGCACGATAAAGCCATTGCGCTCGAACACGGGAATGAATTTCCCCGGCGTGATCACGCCGTTGGTGGGATGCTGCCAGCGCACCAGTGCCTCTGCGCTCACGATATGTCCGGTATGCAGATTATAGATGGGCTGCAGGTAAACCGTGAACTGCTTTTCCTGCAGGCCGAACTCCATATCCCGCACGATCATCTGCTCCTGCAGCATGAGATCGCGCATGCTCGCGTCATAGTAAGCATAGCGCGTCATGTAGTTGCCCTTGATCTTGTTCAGCGCCATGCGCGCACGATCGCACATCTGATCCACGGGCAGGAATACGTTGCTGACGGGATAGATGCCCGCATAGAACAGGATGTTATGGCTGATGCCCAGCGACTGCACCGTGTTGTCCAGCCCCTGGATCAGCGTATCGATATCCAGCTTTTCACTGGGCAGGCAGATCACGAAATGATCCGCCTCCGCGCGCCCGCAGACGCCATCCTCCTCATCGACGGATGCCATGAAATAATAGGCCGCCGTCTTGAGGATCAGATTGCCTGTCTCGATGTGGAAAAGGTCATTGATTGCCTTGAAGCAGCTGATGTCCAGATAGACAATGTCGTATGCCTTGTCCTGATTTTTCTGCATGGCGGACGCTGCACGCTTGTAAAACGTCTCGCGATTGAAAAGCCCCGTGAGCGCGTCCGTCTCGATATAGCGGTGCATCTCTACCAGCTGGCGGTCTTTTGCGGCCTGCTCCAGCTTGCGCCATTCATTTTCCAGCCGCGCCATGACATTGTGCACGCGACAGCGCACAATGATGGGATTGTAGGGCTTCGTCACGAAATCCGCAGCTCCCATCTCCATGGCCCGCGCCTCGCTGTCCCCGTCATTGTGGGCTGTCATGACGATCACGGGGATGCTCGCATAGCGTTCCTTCCGCTTGAGGATGGAAAGGGCTTCATAGCCATCCATCTCAGGCATCACAAGATCGAGCAGCACGATATTGACCGGCTGGTTCTCCATGATCCCCAATGCCTCTTTGCCGTTCTCCGCCTCGATGATCACATATTCCTGCTGAAAGAACTGCACCAGAAGCACACGGTTGATCTCCACGTCATCCACAATCAACATCACAGGCTTGTCTGTCGTTTTTTCCAATATAATCGCCTTCTTTTCCGCTTTCCTTCTTCTGGTTATTCTTCCACACGCAGAAGGCTTTTACCTGCCTGCGTGAAAAATTTATACTCGCGAGCAGTGAAATTTTTATCTTGTAACAAATCGCCCGCGGTATATGCAGAGAGCGTAAGAGCTTTCCCTTCGGGAAATTCTAACGCTCTCTAGTATAATTCGTCGGCTGCAGCAGTTCCGGGTGGCGGGCAATCCAGCCGGAAAGCTCCATCCACGCCTGCTGTTCATCTTGAAAACGTTTTCTTCCCGTATGGACCGGTAATTCCTTCGGCGTGATGACAAGCTCCTGCTCGATTTCGTCCCGATAGATGCCGATGGCATCCCTGGTCAGCCAATGATACGGCGTCACGATGTGATCCAAGGGCTCCAACAGCGACGGGAACAAGGAAAGATATTCATGCCCTGCGGGGGCAATCAGTTCCATCAGCGTCGGCAGGATGTTCATATGCCCGCCGATGGTATTGCCCGCAAACAGTTCGGGCGTCAGATCCCGATGATGGATGGAGAAGGAGGTGCAGATCCTTTCGCGGACGGTCGGCTCCCTCCGCGGTATCACGTCGTAATCGAAGGGTATCAATGCAGTCGCATGATCGCCTGTCAAAACAAACAAACTGTCGGGATACAATTCTTTCATGCGGTGGACAAAATCCATGATTGCCTTGTCCGAGTACCAGATGCAGCCAAGCTTTCGCTGCAAGGCCCTGTCCCGCTTCACGTTTTCCGGCGCATCCGGCATCACACGCTCCATATCATAACCGTATTTCTCCACGGGAATCCGGTACGGCCCGTGGATGGAGGTCGTATAGAGGAAGTGCATGGCAGGCTCGCCCTGCTCCATTTCAGGAATCCTCTTTGCTGCCTCCTCCAAAAAGATATGGTCGTAGACCCCCAGCCAGGTACGCGGCGCATCCTTCGGACAGATCTCAAAGCCGTCCATTGCCCAGTCGAACCCCAAAGCAGGGATAAAGTGCAGCAGGCTGCTCCAGTTGAGCGGGCCGCCATACCAGAACACCGTGCGGTAGCCCAGCTTTCTGAGCTGTACCGGCAGCGAGGACGGCACCGTTCCGTGCCAGAAAGCCTCCCGCTCATTGAGCTCCAAATCTGCGTCGTAGATGCCGGAGAGCACACTTACCAGCGAGGGCTGGGAGATCAGCCCCGCAGACAGGAAGTTGTTAATAGAAAAGGTTTTCGGGTCGTCGCGCCACTTGCTGCCATGCTCCATGAGATTCAGCATGCGGAACGTCGCATCAAAGGGGGCCTGGGCATAGCTTTCGCCGAAAATATAAAAGATGTGGCTCGGCTTTCCTATCCTTGCGCCCTTCGCCTTTCTCCGGAAGGCGTCCACGGGATTGCCCTGCCATGCTGCAGGCATGACGCTTGCCATCGTCGCCCGCGACTCCTCGTCCGTGTGCCGCAGCAGTTCCTTCACCTGCCGCTTCCATACCAGCTCGATGGCCACAAGGTCGTCCAGAGTGGCCTTCGCCATGAAGATATCTTCCTTCGTGACCACGGGAATCTCGTCCCACTCCGGCTTGTTCGCATGGTTCAGCGCCCCGCCGTAACGGCAATAGTAAAAAAGCAGGATCGCACCGACAAAAATCCCTGCCTGCATCCCATATTGCAGAACATCCGATCCCAACTGCGGCAAGGGAAGAAGCGGCAATCCCAGCAGCATTTCTTCCAACAGGACACAAAGCGCCAGAAAGGGCACGAAGCTCAGCAAAATCCATCCGCCGTGATTCTGCCGGAAAAAAATATCAGCCAAATTGCTCTTGTCCGCATTGCGCCCCAACAGCATCGTCTCGTTGTAGATATCCCGGAAGTGATAGTAAAATATCATTTTCCCCCAAAAAGCAGTGTAGAGCACTGCCAAATAGGCGGACACCCCGACCATGCGCACCGTGTCCCCCACGGCATAATAAGAGGGAAGGAAAGCTCCCGGCAGGCTCACCAGCACCATGCCGACCAGAAACACATAGGCATTGAAGTCCATCCCCCACCAAAAGCCGTAGCGGAAGCAATGATACCATTTCCGCCATTCCCCGAAGGGCGTTTTCTTCTCGCGGTAGACCAGAATAAAGACCAGCCGGAACAAGGCGCATGCCAGCGGCGGCAGCAGCGCCAGCTTGAAATCCTGCTGAATGCCTTGGAAAAACATCGGAAACAAATCATCACCCCATCAGGCGTTTGTCATCTTACCCTGCAATACGTCGGCCAATTGCTCCAGTAGGTGCACATGCTGCTTGCACACACGCTGAAACACCTCATTTGCATCCGATTCATCATACATATGGGATGTAAGATTGCGATCCCTCAACAATTGCAGCCACCCCGCTTCATCCGCAATCAACTGATTCTGCCAAGCTTCTCTCATCACGGCCTTGGGATTATTGATATCCTGCACTTCCTGCTGCAACAAATACTCCCGCGCTGTTTTCCATGCCAGTTCCGCCGTAAATTCGAATCTCTGGATAGCGCCGTCTCGCATGGTCAAGTTTTCTGTCCGCATCGCGTCTTCTATGCCCTCCTGCAAGCGAGACAATGCCATTTGGAAGTTTTTCAGCTTATGCGCAAATTTATCCATCAAAACGATTCCCTCCTGCATGATATTGACATAAAAAGCCGTTCCTACATGACGCGGTTCGATAAAGACCACATCAAAACGATGCAAGGTTGGCAGATTTTCCAGCGCCGTCAAAAAATCCTCAGCCTGACTATCATCCTCTGCCCATACCGCTATGTCATAGTCACTGCCCTCTGCAAAATCGCCTCTGGCCCGTGAGCCAAAGAGCACAACCTTGCTGAACGTGCGATATCTTCTCGCCAAAGCCCGAACTCGCGCGCAAATGCTGCCCGTCAAACAGGTTTCCATCTTTCCCTCCGAAATTACGCCTTGCCTATAGTTCTGACCATATCGCCCCATATCTGTTAGCGTGAAATTCTCAGAATTTTATGCCCCGGAAAGTTTTTTGTCAGGCAATGCCGACGCAACTGACTCTTGCAGGATTCTCTCCAGTCCCTTGGCAATGCTCATTTTCCCAACCGTAAACGCATATCCTGCCTCCGCGATCCTGCGCCGTTCCTCATTCTCTTGCAGATAAAAGGCTATCTTCCCGAGCAATTCCTCCGTCGATCCATATATCTCAAAATGCTTGCCCGGAAACATCCCATCCACGTAATCATCCCGCCGGTCCATCAGCTCAAAGCCGCCTACTGCCAGAATCTCAAAGCTGCGCGGATTCATTCCCCGATGCTGCACGGCATGGATATTCAGGCAGATTTTCGTCCGCTGGTACAAACTTGCTGCCTCAGAAGATGCAAGATAGCGGTTGACCACTTTACGCGCCAAATGCGGATATTTTCGCCGGAAAAAAAATTTTTTCCAGAAATACCGTCTGTCGTAGTATATGCCATGTACCTGCATTTCCAGCGCATGGTCATCCGCATATTCCGCCACCTGTTCCAAGATCTGCAAGCGGTTTCTGAACGGGGACCCGACGAACGCGATATCAATATCTTCTTTTGGTCTCTCGGCGGCTCGCACATAGTCGCAGTTGTACCCCACGGGGCAGTAGCTTGATTGGATTCCGTGAGCCTGCAGGACGTTCACATCCGACCTCTCGAAAACGTAAACCGAATGGCAGCATCTGATATAATCCAGCTCGTCCAGATGTTTCGCGACAGAATCCACAAACCATGTCACAATCCGGGTCTTCTTCGCCGCCTGCTGCATTTCCTGCAGGGACAAAATATGCTTCGCTATGTTGATAAAGAGAATGCAATCCGGCCGAAACGAGTCCAGCAGCGAAAAGATTTTGCGCTTCCGCTCCCCGATATATTGGTTCCGTTTGTAATGGAAGCCGAATTCGTCCAGCTTTTTCCACACGTATGGACAGTCATCCTGGAAATCATCCGTGCTGACCAATGCTACCTCATGGCCCAGATGCCGCAAGGTGTCCGTGATACGCAAGATTGCATCGTTTCTTGCCGAAATTCCGCAAATAATCCTCATGGCTTCACCCACGCATTCATAAACTCTTCATTTGCCCGCCGTCTGCCCCAAAAGCTGCCTGCATGCCCGCAGCACCATTCCGCTGCTAATCTCGCGCATACACGATACATGACTGCATCGTCTGGCTGTATCGTCATCGCAAGGCGAACACACCTTTTCGAGGTAAATCGGCACACAGGCGCGTCTCGGTGCCCATCGGCTCGGCAAATCCTTGCTGAACAGCGCCACGCACGGCGTGTCGACCGCTCCTGCCACATGCATGGGGCCGCTGTCCGGCGACACCAGAAGCGTAGCTCTTTTGACCAGTTCCACCAAGTGCATCGTCCCCGTGCGCCCTGCCAAAGAATAGCCGCTGATCTCACGTGCGACAGCGCGCTGCGTGGCAGGAGCCGTTACCAGTACAGGCATTCCGAATTCTTTTGCCGCATCCGTCACGAATTGTTTCGCCTGTTCCAAGGACCAATTTCGCTGCTCAAATCCCGTAAACGGAGACAGCATGATATATGGATCTCTCTCCCGAAGTCCCACCTCTGCCAGCATCGTCGTGGTCTGTGCGCAAACTTCCAGGGATGGCTGCGCCACGTCAAGACGCGAAACATCCCCAGCATCCAGACAGATATCCAAGGCTTCCGAGAAAAGCCGTGCATTCGTCCGGGGCGCATATTCCTTGGATTTCATGACATTTGTCTCCAAACGTCTTGTCAGGCAACGCTCCAATCGATGGCCCTCGCGTCCAACCCCCGCGCGTACCGGAATCCCCAAGAGCCTTGAAAAAAGCAACAACTGCGGCTGCCAATCCGTGAACACCACAGCATCCGTCCCGACAAAATCCGGCAGCACACGATATCGGCCAAGGAATTTCCCACGACGGATATAGATAATCTTCTCCAAATAGGGAAGCCCTTCCAGCACCTCATGATTGCCATACTTTGTCATAAAAACGATGCGGGCATCGGGATATTGAGCCTTCATCTCGCGCAGAGCTGGGGTAAAGCAGAGCATATCGCCAAGACCGCCTCCGCACGTAATCAATATCTTCTTATGATTTAAGGAACCACTGATTAAATGAGCTTTTGTCATTGGCGAAGGATTTTTCTGTCAGGCAAGAAAGATGCCGTGAAGTCGTAGCAGGGCTACGTCGAACGGCATCTGACGCAGCATGACAGGAAAAGACTCGACAAGGGCAAAAGGGAATTAATCAGTGGTTCCTTTAGAAAAACATTTCAATTTCTCCGAACAGGGCGTTGATTTTTTCGTATTCGTCAATCCCGCTGCCACGGAAATATTTCGCGGAGAGAGAAACATTTTTCAGCGGCACATAGGACACGCCGAAGTCCCAGCCTCGGTTGTTCTGTTCCACAGCGCCGTTGATCTCGTAGGTGGGGATCCATGTTGCCCACAGGCCGAGGCGCCGATAGGCGGCGTATGCGCCCCATGAGCCTTGGTCCGCCGGATTGGCTCCCTTGTAGTCAAGCTGCATGCTCCAAGCCAGCCGTGGGTTGCGGCTGGGAAGCTCGCCGGAGGGTTCTGTGGCGCCGGGGTCTGTGGCATCCAGTTGGTTCTTGCCCGATGTATTCCACGCCGCAGCGCCGTGGAGACGCCAATTCTTGTCAAACCGCCAGCCAAGGCCCAGCGTCCAGATGTTCATATGGCTGGTTCCCAGCGCCGTCATGGTGTTCTTGTCGTTTGTGGTGCTTCTATTGTGGAAATGATGGTAGCCGACACCCCATGTAAACTTGGCATCGCGGTCATTGTAAATCTCAATGCCCTGATAGTCCGCAGCATTATAAGGCTGCTCGTAAGTGCCGGTGTCGGCCTTCTCGGGGAGCTGGTACTGCTGATTAGCGCGGGCAATCGTCAGTGTGGATTTGACCTTGTTCCCGAAGGTGACCTGTCCGCCGGAAACACTGTAATCCATGAGCAGACCTTCATCCACAAAGGTCTTGTACGGAAGCTTGCCCAGCAGGACTTGGAAATTCTTATAGTCGCCTTGCACCCAGATGCGCTCCACGCGGGTGCCGGGTAAGATCTCTTCCATCGGACCGCCTTCGCTGTTGGTCATCACACCGTTTTGCGCTGCTTTCATATCGAAATGATAGTCGATCCGTGCATGAGCTGTCCAATGGTCGTTCACCCGCATTTCCGGCTCCAGACGGAGGGTGACATATTGGTAATTCTTTCTCTCGGAGCTGTCCTGTTCGTATTCGCGGCGGCTCAGATAGCGATAGCGAAGCTCGCCGCCGAATTTCACGTTGTCCGTGCGTTTCTCCAGTTCGGCAATGCGGACGCCCAAGGTTTTAAGCTCATCGGCGAACTCGGCGGACAGCTTGTCCAGCAGTGCCTTGTCCGCGCCGGTCGCGTTCTTGGTCGTGGCGCGGGCAACGAGCTGTGCCATCTCGAATCGCGTGATATTGCGATCCCCGCGGTAGGTGCTGTCGCCGTAGCCCTCGATGATGCCGTCGGCAGCCAGCTGTTGGATTGCATCGTAGGCCCAATGCCCCGCAGGGACATCCGAAAAGGGATTGCCTGTGGCACAGGCTGTGGCGGCTGCACCGGCAACCATTGCAGCCGTTAGTGTTGAAGCTAAAATCTTTTTCACACAGATACTCTCCTCGCATCTTCAATTTGACTTGGTCACGTAGAGGACGGAAAGTTCCTTTTCGCCGCGTGTCACATGGGTTGTTTGCATGCCGGCCTTTGGCAAATCGCCGCACTCCGTGCCCCATCCCGCTGCGCCGGTCCTTGCTGCCCATCGGAAATGGCATAGCGTTTTGCCGTACATCAGAATAGCATATGATATCACGTCTGACAACTGTCAAACAAAAAATTTTTCATGAAGCAAATCACGGCAAAATGCGATATACTATTCGTGTTGTACTCAAAGAAAAACTGTTCCACTTTTGAAGCCTTCCCCTTGAGGGGAAGGTGTCAGCCGATAGGCTGACGGATGAGGTGGATGGAACAGCGCAGATCACCACCTCATCCACCGCTTCGCGGTCCCCCTTCCCCTCAAGGGGAAGGCTTTTTCAATGGAGGTCTTTATGTTTGATTTTTTGGGGAAGTATATCAGCCGTCTGAAAGACGACGGGAAACAGGGCGTGGATCTGGAGGCTATCGGAGACGCGCCGGAGTCCTTTGCGGGGATTCGATACGAGAAAGAGAAGCGGATGGAGCGTGTGGGCATACTGTTTTTCCATGCCTCCGCCTTGGAGCCCGGCAGGGATATTTCCATTTATAAGGAAATCAGCAGCAGATACGATGTGATGACGACGCAGGTGGAAATTCTCATGGATGCGTACGGAATCGAGGATTTGGAGGATTTTGGCACGGTGATCTGCATCGTGGCCCATCGGGACGCATCCGCAAGCGCCGAGGCGTCTGCCAAGCTGGAGCAGCTCAAGGTTGTTTTCGAGGGGGCGGGATGGGAGCCTGTGTCCTCCGGCGACGAGGCGATCGGCTACCCTTCCATGACATTTCGGAAGGTGCAGGACAGCAGTGCCTTGTCTGCCGATGGCTGGCTGCAGGAGGGCGCTCCCGCCCCGGATCGGGAAACTTTCCTGCAGGAGATGCGGAAGGTGCTTCCGGCGGATCATCTGGAGCAGATCACGGCGCTGTATGACGGCCGTCTGCCCATGTGCTTCCTGCGGCATCTGATCCGCTATGCTGTGGATGGAGGAAAGCAAGGCAAGTCCTTCGACCGGTCGGATATGATTGCATATTTCGTCCCTGCGCTCCGCAGGAGCATTCAGCTCAAGGATTTTCCGCAGAGCATGCCGGCCTATGTGATGCAGACGAAACTGGAGCAGTGCAGGAGCACGGAGGAACTGGTCCGTGCGATCATCTATCACGGCAGGATGGCGGTTCTTGGCTATGCGGAAGAGCTGCTGAAGGGCAAGTCTGTACCGGAGGAGTATATCAGGCATGCAGCAAAGCTCCTGTATGATTACGGGTGTACGGAGACCTATCTTCGCAGGCAGAACGGGGAGTCTGCGGAGGCATTCGGAAAGCGTTTTCGAGCGGAGATCGACGCGGCAGAGATGCGGGTCAAATCCGTTTACTTTAGGAAGGATTTGGGATGAAGAGGTAAGTTTAGTACCTGCTTCCAAGACAGGGTGCGGGATATCTGATATAATACATTGTTATTGTGGAGAGAGGGGACTTTTTGCGTTTTGGGCAGGAAGAATCCTTTTTTTCACGAATAGCAGCCTTTGGTTTATTGGCTTCAGAGAGGATGAAGGCATGTATAATCGCAATATCACGCCGACCGTGGAGGGCGGCCTTTTGGCGGCCATCAGTGTGATCCTTGGCATCATGGCGGTTTATCTGCCAATCTTGGGCATGGCGGCGCTTCTGCTGTGGCCGCTTCCTGTGGCTGTGCTGACCGCGCGGCAGGGGCTTGGCAAGGGGCTCATGGTGCTCTTCGTGACAGCGGTGCTCATGGCGCTCCTCATTGAACCAATGCTCTCGGCGCGCCTGGCTGTTTCCTTTGGCCCCGTGGGGCTGGTGCTGGGCGAACTGATCCGTCGGGGATGGAAGTCGGCATGGATCTTTCCGGCGACGATGGCAGTGTCCTTTCTGGCAAAGGGATTGGCTGTCGGGCTGGTGTTTTTGATTGCGGACATCAATGTGATGGACATGCAGCTTTCCCTGCTGAGGGAATCCTTCGATGAATCCTTTGCCATGTATGAGACCATGGGGGTGGATCAGCAGGTCATTGACGAGGCAAAGGCGGGCGTGGAGCCTGCCATCGAGCTTGTGAGCAAGCTCATGCCGCTGGTGCTGCTGATCCTGGCGGCAATGGATACGACGGCGTGCTATTTCATGACCTGCCGCGTGCTGCGCAGGATCGGCATGGATGCCCCGTCCTTTCCCCCCTTTTCCGAGTGGCGCCTTCCCTCTGTTTTCCTGTACATCCTGGGCTTTTCCATGGTCGGGCTATACTGGGGCGGGACACGGGAGATCACATGGCTCTATCAGATTTCCCTGAACCTTGATCTGGCGGCCATGGGGGCAGGCGTCGTGCAGGGAATTTCGCTCCTGTGGTACACGGCGGAGCATTATCGCGTTTCAAAGCTCCTGCGCTATGTCCTGCTTTTCATCCTGCTCACGAATGGCATTCTGCTTCAGATTCTGGCATTCACAGGGCTTTTCGATATGCTTTTTGACTATCGGCGCCGCTTTGGCGGGCAGCCGAGGCCGTAGAAAGTGAGGTGCGGGCTATGCCGCGGAATCTTTCCGCATGGATGGACTTGACGATCCATTTGGTGGTCATGCTGGTGCTGGTCGGCGTGCTTGCCTATTATAATTCCTATATGGGCGCGATTGCCGCTGTGGTCTGGGTGGCGCTGGCTTCCTTTGCACGGGAGCGCTGCAGGGATCGGTCCAGGCGGTTCGAGCGCTATTGCCGCGATGTCATCAGCAATGTCAGCGAGATGATGAACTATGCGGTGGAAAGGCTGCCGCAGGCAATCCTGATTGTATCCGAGGATCACCGGCTGCAGTGGTGCAATGACCGCATGGAGGAATATATCGGGCAGAAGCCGGAGCAGGATACGGATATCCGCGATTTCTGGCCGGGCATTATCCTGAAGGCGGTATGGGGAACAGAGGGCGATTATGTCTTCATGCAGGAGGAAAAGTATTTCCATGTGAAGCATCGCCCGATCAAGCTGGCTCCGCATCAGCCGGAGCTCATGGCTCTCTTTGTGCAGGATGTATCGGGCGTGGAGCATCTGCGGAACGAGTACCTCATGAGCCGTACGGTGCTCATCTACATCCAGATTGATAATTATGACGAAGTCATGCAGGGGCTCAATGAGGCCGAGCGCACATCCTTATTGCTTTCGGTGAATCAGCAGCTTGACAGTTGGATGCATGGGCTGGGCGGCTTCATGCGGAGAGTATCGGATGACCTGTATGTGGTGCTGCTGACGAGGCAGTCTCTGGATCAGGCGATGGGAGAGCGCTTTGATATCTTGGACAAGGTGCGGCAGCTCTCCAGTACGAACCGCCTTCCGGTGACGCTTTCCATGGGCGTTGCGGTCGCGGACTCCCAGACCATGGAGGAGCTGGGCTCACAGGCGCAGGCAGGGCTGGATCTTGCCTTGGGGCGCGGCGGCGATCAGGTAGCGGTGCAGATCGGCGGAAAGACGCAGTTCTTCGGAGGGCGTGCCAAGGCGGTGGAGAAGCATACGCGCGTCAAGGCACGTGTGGTTGCCCATGCGATCCGCGAGATCATGGAGACGGCCGATGAGATTTACATCATGGGACACCACAATGAGGACTTCGATTGCTTCGGCGCGGCGATGGGCGTTGCGAAGATGGCGCGGCAGCTGGACAAGCCCGTGCATATCGTGCTCAGCGACATGAATGAGGGCATCGACAAGTTCGCGGATCTGCTGCAGGGCAAGGAGGAGTACGCAGACATATTTGTCCAGAATGAGGATATCATGGACAGCACGGCGCTGAGTCCGCTGCTCTTCGTGGTGGATACCCATGTGCCGCATCTTGTGGCATCACCCGCGCTTCTGGAGCGGGCGAGCCAGATCATCGTGATCGATCATCACAGGCGCAGCGAGCAGTTCATCAAGAATCCCATCATGGTTTACATCGAGCCTGCTTCCAGCTCAACCAGCGAGCTGGTCACGGAGCTTCTGATGTACTTCGACGATGACCTTACGCTTTCGCGTTTGGATGCGACGGCGCTTTATTCGGGGATTGTCGTGGATACGAAAAACTTTGCGGTGCAGACCGGCGTGCGCACCTTTGATGCGGCGGCCTATCTCCGGCGCAGCGGCGCGGACCCCGTCATGGTGCGGCATCTGTTCCGCTCGGATTATGAGACGATGGTGGCGCTTGCAAAGGCAAAGGCTCAGTCGGCATATTACAAAGGGGGGCTTATCGTTTCCCATATTGCGGAAATCCTGCCGAACGGGCAGATCATCGCGGCGCAGGCGGCGGATTCGCTGCTGCGTGTCGAGAATGTGCGCATGAGCATCGTGTGCTTCCAGCTGCAGCAGGATATCGTCGGTATCAGCGCGCGTTCCACGGGGGATCTCAATGTGCAGGTCATCATGGAGCAGTTCGGCGGCGGCGGGCATCAGAATGTTGCGGGTGCGCAGGTCAAGAACGGGAATTTGATGGAGATCAAGGAAAAGTTGATCGAGGTCAGCAGAAACTATATAGAGGAGACAGATCAAAATGAAAGTAATCTTGCAACAGGACGTTAAGAAGCTGGGAAAGAAGGGCGACATCGTCGAGGTATCGGAGGGCTACGGCAGGAATTTCCTCCTGCCGCGCAAGGCAGCGGTGCTTGCCAACGCGGAAAATCTGAACGTGGCAAAGGCACAGGCCGGCTCTGCGGCGCGCAAGAAGCAGCAGGATACGGACGAGGCGAAGCTCATGGCGGCACAGCTCGAAAAAGTGGAGATCACCATTCCGGTGAAGATCGGCGCGGGCGGGAAGCTCTTCGGTTCCGTGACGGGCAAGGATGTGGCGGATGCGCTGAAGAAGGAGCACATCGATATCGACAAGAGGAAGATTTCCATTCAGGGCGAGGTCACAGGCACCGGAACTTATGAGGCGGTCATCAAGGTGCATCCTGAGATCACCAGCCGCATTCAGGTGAAGATTGTGGAAGGATGAGATGAGCCGATCTGCTTGGCAGTGGAAGAATGAAGTGATGGATGATGCGAAGAAAGCTCGGTCTGCTTTTTATTTTGATTTTCTTGCCCGGAGGGATTTTTTTCGTCATTTACGATTGCTTCATCCGTGGAAAAACCTTGGATCAGGCAATTGACACCTGCAAGAGCTTCCTGCGGGAAAAATTTCCTTCTCTGTGGAGGAAATGAGTGCGTGTACGCGAAGACAGCTGTTTCCTTGGTGGAAATAGCTGTTTTTCTCTTGCAGGATTTTTTTTAGGGATGTGGAATATAGTAACATGTATATTCCATTTGGATGGTGAATGTGATGATAAGTGAATGGGAACTTTTTCTGCGGCTGGCGCTGTCATGCGTCCTGGGAGGCATCATCGGATATGAGCGGCAATCCCGCAGAAAATCGGCGGGATTTCGCACGAACGTGCTGGTATGTCTTGGTTCCTGCCTGATCATGGTGCTTTCGGAGGCCCTCTATCAGAATGTGGAAGGGCGCACGAATGCGGACCCTGCCAGGCTGGCGGCACAGGTCGTGAGCGGCATCGGCTTCTTGGGCGCGGGTGCGATCATGAAGGAAGGGCTGACTGTCACAGGCCTGACGACGGCGGCATGCCTCTGGGTGGTCTCAGGCGTAGGGCTTGCGATCGGGGCGGGCTATTATGCCGGTGCGCTCTTTACCACGGCTCTGGTGTTCGGCACGCTGGGGACGCTTTCCCGCATTGATGAATGGGTGGCGCATGAGCGCAATCTTTCCCTGATCATCCACACGGAGGATCGACCGGGGCAGCTGATGCATATCAGCTCCTGTTTGGAGGATCTGCAGCTCAAGATACGCGGGCTGAAGGTCAAGGCGGATGAGGACGAGCTGCCGGCGGGGAAGGACGCGGGGACGCTCTATATCGAACTGGAGGTCTACAATCACCGCGGAGTGAAGAGCGTGATCGTGGTGGATGCCATCAAGCGGATGGATGGCGTTTTGAGCGTGGACATCACGTAATAGCGAAGGTGTGCGGTATGAAGATTTCGATTTACCAGCGGATCATGATTACCTTGGTGGGATGCACCCTTGCTGCCGTGCTGCTTTCCGGCTTCTTTGCGGTGCAGAGCATGCGGGCAGTGCTGGAAACGGCGGAACTGACGGAGCACGAGCTGCTGCGTCGGCCGTATCGCTTTGATGCGCTGACCATGGTGGACATGGCGCTTCGCACCTTTCAGCCCAGGGATTTAAGCTTTGATTTGCTGTACGGCATACCAGGCCAGACGGCAAAAAGCTGGGCTCACACATTGGAGACCGCGCTGGCTTACCGGCCTGACCATATCACACTATGGCCCCTCAGCCTGGCCGGGAACAGCGCGCTTCAGGCGGAATGTGAAGCGGGTATCCTGAAGCCCATGGAAAAGGAGCAGTCTGAGACGCTGCGCCGATACGCCCATGAAAGTCTTGAGGCGCTGGGATTCCGCGCCTATACGCGCGTGGATTATTGCCTTCCCGGGAAGGAATTCCGTTTCCGGGTTGGTCAGATGCAAGGCATGGAACAACTGGGGCTGGGTTATCGCGCCGTGACGGTGATGGACGGCTTCACTTATTCAAATGGTCACAGCCTGGAGGAATATCTCCAGAATGCAGGGGATTATACCGTACTGGCCAACGGCGTAACGGCTCTGGAGGGCGAGGCAAAGAGGGCCTATGATCTTGCCCGGGAAGGCATGCGGCCCATGCTTTAGTTTCCCCATTGCAATTTGAACAGTCATCCGTTATAATCACATGCAGAAACGGAGATGAAGGCATGTTCAACATTGGCGTGGGGGAAATCATGCTCGTGCTCGTTGTGGCTTTTGTCATCGTGGGTCCGGACGACCTTCCCAAGGTTGCACGCTGGTTGGGCAGGCAGGTGCGCAGGCTCCGCACGCTGATCCGCGACATCAAGGCCGAGACCGGCTGGAACGAGCTGGAAAAGGAGGTCAAGGATGTGCAGCGCGACGTAAAGACCACGGTGCGCGAGCTGGACATCACCTCGGATATCAAGGATGCTGCAAAGGATGTCAAAGGGGAAATCGAGGGCATCTCCAAGGGTGTAGAGCGGGATATCAAACAGATAGACCGGGAGGTCAAGCGAGATCTTAAGGACGTGGAGAGCGAGATTCGTTCTGCCGCAGACGAAGCCGGAAAGGCTGTGGAAAAGGCGGATAGGACTGTGGTGGAGGCTGTTGGAGAAGTAAGAGAGGCAAAGTGCGCGGCAGAAGAACAATAACGAGGAGGAGACGTCATGAAGCTTGGAACCACTGAAATCATTTTGATCATCGTACTGGCACTGGTACTTTTCGGGGGCGGTAAACTGGCAGGCCTGGGCGGCGCTCTGGGAAAGAGCATCAAGGACTTCAAGAGTGCTGTAAAAGACGATGAATCCAAAAAGGAATCCGACAAGGATGAGAAGAAAGAGGAATAACGGCGCAGACAGTGTGTCGGCGGCAGATACCCCGGAAGTCTCCGATGCGAGTGACGCTGTCTTCCGGGAAGCAGATGTGGCGAAATCTGAATCACTGGAAGACATACCTGCGCAGACCGGCGGGGAAGAGGCGAAAAAAGCCGGAGCCACTGAACCAGACGAGCCGGTCGAACCGGATGAAGAACTATCGCTGAGAGACCACCTTTTGGCGCTGCGCAAGGTCATCATTGTTTGTATTATCGCCGTTGGCATCGCCTTCTTGGCATCGTTTTACTTCATCATCGATCCGTTGATGAAGTGGATTACTGCGCCAATTGAGTCCCGTGGCGTGCAGGTGATCTATACGGCGGTCAGCGAGGCGTTAACCACGAAATTGAAGGTGGCTGTCGTCACGGCGATCGTCATCGCCTTCCCGATAATCATCTGGCAGGTGTGGGGTTTCATCAAGCCTGCGTTGTATCCGAAGGAGCGGCGCACCTTTCGCATATTCTTTTTCTTTGCGCTTCTGCTTTTCCTGATCGGCATCGTGTTCTGCTATGCCTCGGTGTATTTCCTGGCCATCGATTTCTTTATGGTATCAGGAGAGGGATTAGCAACGCCAATGCTGTCAATGGACAAGTATGTCAGCTTCCTGTTTGGCTTTTTGTTGCCCTTTGGAGTGGCGTTTATGTTGCCGGTATTTATCTATATCACGACGCGGATAGGATTAACGACGCCCCAGATGCTGGTCAGCAAGCGCAAGTATGTCATACTGGCCATATTTGTGTTGGCCGCAATCCTGACACCGCCCGATGTGGTCTCCCAGGTGATGCTGGGGGTGCCGATGCTGCTGCTATACGAGGTGGGCATTTTGGTTTCGCGTTTGGTAAAGAAGAAGGACTTGGAACGGGCATAGAGGGTGAAGAATCTGCTTTCGGCCTTTAAGCCTGCCACAGACAGTGGCAGAATTTCAGCGGGTGCATGATGCACCCTTTCAATGCACCCGCATATAACTGAGAAGCGAAGAGGGTGCATCAATCTCCGTAACCCGCTCTCTGCACCCGCTCTCTGCACCCGGTATGCACCCGCTAACTGCACCCGCTTTGAGCAATCGTCCCTTGTATCAAAGTTGGGGTGCAGAGCCATTCAAAAACCCCTGAAAACAAAGCGTTTTCAAGGGTTTTTTCTATGCGTAGGTGGGGCGGTTACCACAGTTTTTACCACAATTCGAT
>CALGGN010000400.1 GCA_937915915.1 uncultured Selenomonas sp.
TCCGATACTCACATAACGATGCACACGGTAGGGGGTGCAAATTTGCACACCCCTCATAACGATTCAGTGTGCATCGTTACGGAGTATTATTCCTTATTTTGCGCGGTCAGCCATTGATAAATGGCATTCACATTGTACGAGAATTGAAAACTTGCCATATGCTCCCCGGCAGGACTGCCATCAGCCACCTGTGTAAACTGAATGAAGTTTTGCTTATGTCCCTTGTTCAAAATATCCAGAACGGCACTTTCCGTCCGTTCTCCTCCCTCATGGTCTACATCCGTGAGCAATCCGTATGCGATGCCGTTCTCGTCAAGCACTTTCATTATTGCTTCCTGTCCTCGCGGAGCTTTAGCATCTTTTGCAGAGGTTATATATACAAATTTTTGATTGATGTATTTTTTGTTAGACACAATGCTGTTGAATTGATTATCATAAGGGTCTCCCCCCGGCTGACACCCTACATATACGGTGGCGGCAAATTTATCTGCATAGGCATCGTTTATGGCAAAGTCAAAAATGCCACCCATAGACTGCCCGGTAAGATAAAGCCTTTTCTCATCCACGGCATATTTTGAGATTACCTCGTCAATAATCGGAACAACACGGGAAACATCAGAAGCGGTATCTGAAATATTGGAATTGCCGTCTGTTATCTCAATCAACAGAAATATGCAAGGATTTTTCTTCATGTTTTCTTCTGTAATCCATGCTTTTGGACATTGCGCTGCCTTCAAATCCGTGAGCGTTCTTCCTGCGTATGTCGCATCGGGAATATAGGTGATGAGGGGGAGCTTTTCACTGCCATCATATCCCGCCGGAAGATAAACGCTGTAATTCATTTTACCGCCGTCATAGGAAAAGACGAGATCTGACCATTCGCCGAGACCATATTTGAATGATGTTGCTGACCTGTCCGTACCGTTTGCGGATTCCGCAGCCTGTGTAGTCGAATCGCCACCTTTATTTGTATTCGCCACGGAACCACATCCTGTGAGCATTGCAGATAATAAGCAGCACAACAACACTATAGTAAATAGATTCTTCATAGCAAAATTCCTTTCCAAATTCGTTTATGATTGGGAAATGCTCATATCAACTCCATTGCTACCGCCATCATGATTCATCCACCGTCTCCAACAAAAAACTCACCGGGCGAAAGCCGTCGTTGCAGGAAATCATCGCCGAGCGAGGGTTCTTCATCCAACCGTCGTAGAAATCCTCTGCTCCGTGGGCAAGCCCCATGACGAACGGAGACATCGTTTCCCATGCACTTTCGCACAGACCATTGGGACGTTCCCAGCCATCGGCGATGAACACTTGCCCCTCCTCGATATCGCAGGGATGTTCAATGGGATTCTCGTATTTCTCTATCAAGTCCGGGTAGCAAGCCCTCCGCATGACCGTGATGCGTACCTTCCGCACGGCAATCTCTCCTTCCTGCTTAACCTATTTATATTCTACCATAATCCTTCCTACTCCTGCTTAAGAAAATAAAAAAATTAGTGCAGAGCTGAAGCCCTGCACCGCAAGTCACGTCAAGCCTGTATCTCTGTGCCTCAAGCGTTTTGATAGCCCCCCATTCTCTCGCCTTAATAGTTTCCGTCGCTTCATCTAATTCTCAAATAGCCCAAAGCCCTTCGCGTCGCGCACGAAGTCCTTCCTCCCCGTAGCGTTGGAAGATTGCTGTGAGAGTATCCATCATTTTTTGCTTGTCCTTGGGAAGATGTCCAAAGATGGGCGTAATGATAGATGCGTTGGTGGCATCAATGGTTGTCTCAATTACAAGACGGGAAAGAAAGGCTTGGAGTTCTTTGATGCGCTCGGCTTCCGTGGCTTCAACAAAGGAGCCGTTTTTTACATCTTCCATGAGCGGGGTGTCGGGAAAGAGAGTAAGCCCTGCCGCCATGACCCGGAAAGGCGTGAGCTGGTTGATGACTTCCGCTGTCTTTTCCGCATGGGAGAGATCGTAGCCGTGACCACCAAGACCACTCAAGAAAATGACGGCATAGTCCATGCCCGCTTGGGTAAGCTTGCCCAACTGCTCTATGATGTCCTTGGCTTCATAACCCTTGTTCATGCGCTTCAGCACAGCATCATCGCCGGATTCAATGCCAAATACGAGACGGTCATAACCCATCTGACGAAGTTCTTTGATTTGCTCAACCGACTTGTTCTTTACGCTGTCCACACGCCCATAGCCGCCGATGGATTCGACAAATGGCAAGTATTCGTGGATTAGCTCGGCAACAGTTTTCAGCTTGTCATAGGTCAGCAGGAAAGGGTCGGCTCCCTGCAGCCATATACGGGAAAAGGAAACACCACAATCCTTGAGTTCCTGCAAGTCCTCTTTGACCTCATCCAATGGCGATACGCCAAAGGGCGCATCTTTGTAGTAGGTGCAGAACCGGCAGGCATTATGGGAACAGCCGGACGTTATTTGCAGGAAAACACTGTTTGCCTCATAAGGCGGACGTACAACGGTACTGGCAAAATGCATGATACAACACTCCTTAATAAATCTATATATCGCTTTTTTTAGATATAAATATTTCTTAGAAAAGGGCAGTTTATTCTGCCCTTTCACAGTTTGCTCTTGACGTACTCGCCAAACTCACGGATTGTTTCTTCATTGCGTTGGTAGTACGTCCACTTGCCTATGCGCTCGGCTTTCAATAGCCCTGCGCGCTGAAGAATGTCAAGATAATGGGACACCGTGGACTGGGAAATTCCCGCTTTCTCCTGAATGCTGCCTACGCACACGCCTCCCGTCCATGTGCTGCCATCCGGCAGATGCAGTCCCTGTGGTGGGAAATGCTTTCCCGGCTCTTTCAACCATTCCATGATATTCAAGCGTATCTCGTTCGCCAAGGCCTTGTAGATTTCTAATGTGTTCATGTCTATATTATATCTTGCTTTCGCGATATGTCAATACATAATTTATTTCAATTTGTCATACATAATTTATTTCAATTTGTCAAATTTCAAATAGAGAAAAGAAACGAAATGTATATTATCATTGCCGCATGACATTTCCGAAGATTACACATCAATTTCCGTGCCGTCCCGGAAGGCAACCGTCATTTCCTTCTCCCTGCCCACCGTGACGCTCTCCACCATCGAGCCCCAAAGGCTCTCATCGAAATCCTCGATTGCGCCGTCCTGCTCCCGTAGCGCCTTGATGAAGGCTTCAAGCCGTGCGTTCTGGGCTTCCTTTGCGGATATAGCGGCTATCGTTTCATCGTACTTGGACTTGGCGGCATCGTACCTTGCCACCATTCCGTCGTACCGTTTTTGGTATTCCTCTTGGTCTTGGGCAATACGGGCATTTTCGGCGATGCAGTTGTTCACCATGTCCACCAGCACAGCCATCTCGCTTTCGAGCCGCTGCTTTTCTTCCTGCAGGGCATCGGTATTACAAAGCGTCCTGCGGATAAGCTCCGCATTGGCGATGATTTCCTTCTTCTCGGTCACCAGCTTGTTGTAGGCGGAGATAAAGGCCACCTTGATTTCTTCCTCGGTCACATGGGGCGTCTGGCATTTCTCTCCGTTGTACTTGCGATTGCAGCGGTAAATGACCCTGCGATAGCGGTCGGTGGAGTGCCATACCTTCGAGCCGAACCAACTTCCGCAATCGGCGCATTTGATTTTGTTGGAGAAAATGCTCACGCCGCTGTACCTTGAGCCGCCGCTGGTGCGTTTTGCCATCTCGTCCTGCACCAAGTCGAAAACTGCCGGGCTGATGATAGCCTCGTGGTTGCCCTCCACATAGTATTGGGGGACTTCTCCCTCGTTCTTCTTCATCTTCTTTTGCAGGAAGTCAACGGTAAATTCTTTTTGTAGAAGGGCATCGCCTTTATATTTTTCGTTCGATAAAATTCTCCGTACCGTCTGCTGATTCCATACATCCTTTCCCGTCGGCGTTTTTATTTCACGGCTCGTGAGTTCCGTAGCAATAGAATGTGGTGTCATTCCTTCAAGAAAAAGATGATAAATCAATTTGACGGTTTCCGCTTGCTCCTGATTTACCACAATTTTTCCCGTTTCTTTATCTTTGTCCAATCCAAGAAATCTGCTATAGGCAAAACTGACTTTCCCATCGGCAAAACGCTTTCTTTGCCCCCAAGTTACATTCTCGGAAATGCTACGGCTTTCCTCCTGAGCAAGGCTCGACATTATGGAAATGAGAAGTTCGCCCTTGCTGTCCAGCGTCCAAATATTTTCTTTTTCAAAGTAACATTCGCAACCAACATCTTTTAATTTGCGAATAGTTGACAAGCTATCAACGGTGTTGCGCGCGAACCTACTGACCGATTTCGTTATAATCAAGTCGATTTTTCCCGCCAATGCATCGGCAATCATGGACTTAAATCCTTCGCGCTTTTTGGTGTTTGTTGCACTGATTCCTTCGTCCGTGTAGATATGAACAAACTCCCAATCATCGCGGCTTTTTATGTATGTGGTGTAATAATCAACTTGCGCCTCATAGGAGCTTTGTTGCTCATCCTGCTCTGTAGATACACGAGCATAGGCGGCGACACGCAGTTTTTTCGGCTGCTCACCGTTCTCATTTCGTTCGCACAGAAATATTTCGGGATGAAGATGCGCATCTACGTCTCGCGTGACCTGGCCCAGGCCGTGATTGAGAAGATGCTGACCTTTCGCATG
>CALGGN010000401.1 GCA_937915915.1 uncultured Selenomonas sp.
CTGCTCCATGGATTTCTCGCTCATGCAATATCCTTTCTCTTGAAATCCCGATTTGGAACCTCAAGTTTTATCCCTCTTACTTGGCGTGTGTCACGAAAATCTTGTCAAATTCCTGACAGGAGTGTATATGTATACCTCGCACTGGTGTACGGAGAAGGCAATCTGGCACCCAATCTTGATACACATACTTCATCAGAACAATTCGCCAAACATACCTCTTTTCCTGCCCAAAAGGATAATTTATTATCGCTCTTATACTTGCCTCGCATCTAACTTCGATTTACATCAACTCTCCTTGCCGTTGTAGCAGACCTTCTCCTCAAAGTACCGCCGATTCACTCGCCCTCGGAAGGTGAGCTTGCCCATAGCCTCCAGTTCCGCATTGAGCTGCTTGATAATCTGATAGGCAGTGTTCTTGCCCACTCCTGCCTCTGCCATGACTTCCTCCACGGTCATCTGGGTGGAGGGTGATACTGCTCGTCCGTTTCTCATATCTTTTCAATTCCTTTCTGTGCTATCCGTTATCAAATGATTGATTTGCCCACAATGGGCAAGATCATTTCGGCATGAATACCTGCCCTGACTTGCGGAGGGATTCACCCGTGAACATCAGCGCCATGTTTGCATGGCGAAGCCTGTCAATCAGCCGCATCTCGTAGGTCCCCTTCATTTCCTCAAAGGTCAGATTCGAGGTGATAATGCAGGGGAGCATACGGTTGTACCGCTCTGTGAGTATGGAGTCCACTTTGCTCCGTACCCATCCCACATCCGTGTTCTCGCTCCCAAGGTCGTCCACCACGAGAAGCTGGGTGGTGCGGATGCGTTGTTCGAAGCGGGCGCAATCCTCCTTGTTCATGGCGTGTCGGGTGAATATCTCATCCATAAGCGTGGTCATGGGAATGAAGTAGCAGGAACTCCCACGGGCGATCTGGACGCGCATTACGGCAACCGAGAGGGTAGTCTTCATCGTGCCGCAAGCCCCCAAGAGAATCAGCCCTTTCCCGTTTGCCACGTTCTCGGCCAGATGGTCGGCATATTCCTTGATGGTTCGGTAATGCCTCCGAATGACGGGATTGGATGGCAGTCCCTGCGCCTCAATCTGACGGAAGGTCACATTCTGGAACCTTCGGTAGATGCCGTAATACTCCAAGTCCTTCGGCTTCAACTCCCCGCTTTCTCCCTGCGGTGCTTCACCACGGGACGGAGGCGTAGTATTTGGCGTTGTCGTCAAGTACTTGGCGCGACGCTCGCTGACCTTGGCGAGAAACTCTTGAAACTCTCTGTCTGCCGGTTCCAGTGCTCCCATGGAAATCATCTCCCTTCTGTTCTCTCACAAATTCGGCAATCTCGTCCTCGGTGAGATTCTTGAGGACTGCCGCCATGTAGCGGAGCGGCTTATGCGCTCCCTCTGACCGCAATATGGCAAGCTCCGTGGCAGACTTTCCCCGTGCTTGGTAGAACCTGCGGAGTTCCTTGGCCTCGTTCCCTGTGATGGGGTGATGAACACGGGAGAACAAGGCGCACAGCCTCCGATATGGAGCGTCCGGGCTGTCCTTGGGCACACTTCTACCCTCATCGCTCATCTCTGAGAGAGACTCTGATGTCATCTTTGATGTATTCTCTGTAATATTCTTTTGTATAGATGACGACACCGTGTCGTAGGTCGCTACGACAGCATGACGTACCTCCCCACGACAGGCTGACGTAGCAGGGGAGGACAGATTGACCTTATCCATATCGCCATTTTGGGCAAAGTTCTCCGGCGTAGGGTCTGGAAGGGCTGAATTATCCGATAACGCCATTTTGTCGCTGTGGTCTGCGACAGATTGGGATTCTTCCTGCGGACAGGCTGATGTAATCGAGGAAGCCGTTTCGTCCTCTTCCATTTCGTCAGTTTGGACAGTTCCATTTGGACATACGGGTTCTGCTGTCACGGTCGATAACGCCATTTTGTCCGAGGCAGGGGAAAACGATACCGCATCATCGACAACGGATTCCCTTGCTTTTTCCACTCCGTTCTTCGCCCGATATTCCGCTACCAGTAGCATCAGCTTCTCATAGTCAATGGTGTACCAGTTCGTCCGATCGAAGCGTCTCTTGCCATGATGGGAAACCTCAATCACGCCATGCTCCTGAAGCCGCTGCACGATACGCTGTATGGTGCGGCCGGAAAGGAAGGAGATTTCCTGCGTCCATTCCTCGAAGCTGTGGTAAACCCATAACTTGCCATCCACCACGTTCTGGCTCTTTTGAAGCCAGTAGTGGAGCTGTTGCAGAAAGAATGCCTCATTCAAACCGAACATTTTGACGATGGTCGGGTTGACAATGAGTATTCTTTCGTCGTTCAATATTACTTTCATGTCGCAATCCTCCTTGTGATTCGCCTTATTTCGGGCGAGAAATCTGCTTGATGAAGTGAATCTATGCAATCTTTTTGCATTGCCGAAGTCGCGGTGACACTTCATCCTGTCTATCAGTGTAAGCCGAAAAAAATAAAAAACTTCTTATAAAGTTGCTCTTTTTCGGGTCGCAAGGCACGAAAAATCAACAGAAGAGCTTTTTACAGAACGGACACCACCTTTTCAAACGTCTCTAAAACTTCTGGCTTTCTGGAAGCCTCTCAGAGCCGGATGGATTTTTTTGCCCAATTTGGGCAAAAAGTACAGTTGCACACTACGAGAAGATTTTCCCGCGATAAAAACCCCCTGGGATAGTTTCCCAATGTGCCGCAGTGATAGATTCGGCTCAAGGTTTATCCTGTTTTCCTCCAATTCATTTCGCTGTTCCATATACATGTACTGACCCATGACATGAACGCTCATGGGTTTACTATCGACACCAGTATAAATTCGGAGGGCATAAAATTTTTCTTATGTTTTTGCGCATTTTTACGATATAATAAGCACATACGGAAAATACTTGGGAGAAAGAACTGTCCCATGGGGACAGATAAACCGCCCTGTCAAAGCCATCAAAATGTGGATCTTTTGCCTGCCCATGATGGCAACTCGTCCCCATGCCTGTATTTTCCAGAGAAGAACTGCATTTTGCATCTTTTGGAGAGATGTATTTCATTTTTCAAGATATATTTTTTCAAGTTCTTTTCGTGTCATACATTTTTCAAATAAATTTCCTCTAGCCATTGATAATACTAGGCAGGACGGATGTCATACACTTTTCAAGATAGGATTTTTCATGTTTTTTTCATGTCATACGCTTTTCAAGATGATTCTAATAGATGCCATGCAAAAAGAGGCTGCCGCACATCAAAAAGGATGTGTGATAGCCTCTTCGTAATTTACAACTTATTCAGTTTGTCAACCAGTTCCTCCCGCTGTTCCAGATAAAGGTGTCCGTAGGTGCGATACAGCATGATTTCGTTGGCATGCCCCAGACGGTCTGCAATGGCCTTGGCGGGAATGCCCATGTTGAGCAGAAGAGAGGCATGCGAGTGGCGGAGATCGTGGAGGCGAATCCGTGGTTCTACCTGGTATTTCTTCTGCATTTCCCGAAACTTCCAGCTAACGGTTGTAGGCTGAAGCTGAATCAGCCGATCGCCAGATTTCGGTTCGTACAGCTTCCCGATATACCTTTTCATCTCTCTCTGAATTCGTTTTGGGATCCCAATGGTTCGGCGGCTGGTCGCTGTCTTCGGGCTGTGGGTAACTGTCCCTCCGACAACATAAACCCTGTTCTGGACAATCTGCATGACACCCTTCTCAAAATCAATGTCACATATCCGCAAGCCGCATAACTCACCCACACGAAGCCCGCACCAGAAAAGGATATCATACGCCAGATGATAGGTGTCATCCTTGACGTGCTTCATAAAATCCTCGAACTGCTCCTGCGTCCAGTACTTGATGACCGTTTCTTTGATGGCGTTGGGATACCTTACGGCACCTGCGATTTTAGCAGGGTTGGAAGACAATCCATAATACTTCACGCCGTAACTCAGAATGCTGTTCAAATTTCTGCATATGTCAACGGAAGTGCTCTTCTGGAAGTTGGGAATCAGATGCTCATTCTGCCATGTACGAATCATGCCTGCTGTGATGTCCTTGATGGGCACATCCCCGAAATACGGCAGAATGTATTTATTGATGCGGTAGGACTCGGAAGAATAGGTGGTCGCCTTGTGGCGAGGTTTACAGTCAGCCAGATACAATTCGGCAAGACTTCGGAAGGTCATATCCTTGCTCCCGCTCATCTTATTGACGAATTCAGCCTCATACTCTTTGGCTTCCCGTTTTGTGGCAAATCCGCTTTTCTTGACCTGCTTGTTGACTCCCTCATAGGTGCGGTAGCGGAAAATCGCATACCATTTTCCTGTTTTCTCGTTTTTGTACTGACTCATGACGTTATCCTCCTTCTTTGAACAAAGGATAACGTGGAAAAGTATTTTGGGATTCTTATAAAGTTGCTCGTTTTCAGGTCAGGCGCATTTTCCTCTTGACAAATTTTCTGTTACCTTTTTGTTACTTGCCCCTCCTGATTTTGAGCCAGAATCCTTGATTCTCAAGGGTTTGCGGAATTTTTTCGTTAGATTGTATCAAAATTTGCGGTAAAGGGGAAATTCTACTCACAATCCTCTCGTCCCTTAGCCAAGAGGAGGCGCGGAGCATTTCGGAGACGTGACTTGGG
>CALGGN010000402.1 GCA_937915915.1 uncultured Selenomonas sp.
AACACGGCACGGAGGGGCTGACGCTTGGCGATGGTCTCCATTACGGTCTTGGGGATATTGGTGTCAAAGCAAGCAATCAAATCCCCGTCGTTGTAGGTATGCACGGTGCAGCCGTCCAAAATTTCAGAGGTGTAGGGGAGGGAGAGGGGAAGGCCCCATTCCAAGAGGCAGCCGAAAAGCAGGTCAAGGGAGCTGCGATCATCCTTGATGTTGGATTCCAGCCCCTCCAGCATCCCTTGACTGTATTCCTCGGCACTGTAATAGACATCCCGCATATTGGTGGAGTCCAGTTTCAGGACACGGAAGCCTGTATCAAGATTCTCGATGCCTTCCTTGTCTTTGTTTTCCTCCTTGATTTTCGCCCCTGCACGGCGGATGCGTTCCTTGCCGATTTCCGTCAGCTTATGTGGAGCTGATAGCTTATCTAGAAATTTGATGGATTGTTGAAGAGCTTTCTTGGTCTCTCCTGTTGCTACCGCCACAGAGATATCTAAATCCTCGGGGAGTTGTACCGCAATAAACTTTCGCTTTCCATCATCTTCCAGATTCATTTCCATTACGGCATGTGGAGTAGTTGCAGAGCCTGAAAAGAAATCAAGAATAATCGCGTTTTTATCTTCTAAGGTTGCAGCTTTAATACATTCCAAAACGGTATACAGCGATTTTGGAAACGTAAAACCACTATTAGGCATCAGCCTCGCAAGTAATTTAGTCCCATTAGAATTGGCGTTGTATTTATCATCAGTCCATACAGTTTTGTAATTGAAATGAGTTTTTCTCCTTTCTATGTCATAGATATTACGTTTTTTATTCCAGACAACACTTAATTCTGGTAAAATACCTTCAACTGTCTGTCGTGCCCAAACCCATTTCCTCTCATTTCCACTTGCATCAATGGGATATATTTCGATAATTCCGTCTTGCCGGATAACATTTGCAGATACCGGGTGATACGAATCTAAACTGACATCTCCAAAGCCGACAATTTGCATATCTTTGACAAAAATGGGATAAAAGCAATTCTTTGCATCTGTCCTCATGTTATTCCCCTTAGATACATCACGCAAAGGACGAATATCCGGATTATCTTCTCTATCCTGAAGTTGAATGATTCTTTTTGTGGTTTTAGGATAAACAAAAATGGCATACTCATGAGTAGACGAAAAATTGTTACCTTGTGTTCCACCTGGATTATGGACAACACTTACGCAAACATGCTCATATCCGCCTTCTCCAAATAGTTCTTTTAATATCAACATCAGGCCAGCTTGTTCGTTCTCATCTATTGCACATACTAAAATTCCATCATCTTTTAACAGGTTCCTTGCCAAAATAAGCCTTTGATACATCATAGATAACCATGTAGAATGAAATCGGGCTGCTCCGATAGGATTAGATACCAAACGTGCTCCATCTTCGTCAATCTCGCCTGCGGTTTCAGCATACTCATCAACGTCCAGTGAAAAATCATTCCTATATATTAGGTTTCGCCCTGTATTGTAGGGCGGGTCAATATATATCATCTTCACCGCCCCTAGATAACTCTCTTGCAAGAGCTTCAAAACATCTAAATTATCCCCTTCGATATAGAGGTTTTCCGTCTTGTCCCAATCCACGCTTTCCTCCACGCAGGGGCGAAGCGTTTTCCTGATAGGACGATGCGCCTCCACCATAGCGGCCTTCTTGCCCACCCAGGTAAACTCGTAGGCTTCATCGCCTTCCACCACATCAGGGGAGAGCATTTGCCGGAGAATATCGAAGTTGATGGCCTTCTTGGGCTTGCCGTCTTTATCCACGGTTTCCGTGATGCAGTTGGGGAAGAGTGCGCCTATTTTTTCAATGTTTCCTGCTGTGAGGTCTGGCGACTCCATGCGCATTTTATCCATGATTAATCGCCTCCTGATTGGATAACAATTTAGATAGCTCTATTGCAATTTCTTTAGCAGTCATCATAGCTGTAGTCAAAGCTTTTTTGTTGGCTACAATCGGACTGAATTCCATAACCTTCTGCTTTGTTAGGTTATGCCATATAGGTAACAGTGTTTTTCCATTTATACTTTCCAGTTGAAACAATCCATCAAATTCTGCCTTAGTCCAATATTTTCCATCAGCTATGTAATTGGGCGAAAGAATAGCTATTCCAAACTTAGATTTACGCAGGCCGTCATCAATGCGTTTCCGCATGGAATCTCCCCACTTAATTTCAGTTGTGTCATACCAAACCTTTATACCAAGTTTTCTTAGCTCATCAACGAACTCGTCTACGAATGAGTCTTTATCTTCCGTTGCATGAGATATAAAAACATCATACTCAGGTGTCGACATACTTTCTTCATTAAATGTATTTAACAAGGTCGGTTTCCATTGTTTTTCAAGCTCTGAAAGTCGTTCTTTATAAGCCCGTTGGATATTTTCTAACGCTCTTCTTTGCTCTTTTTCATTCTTTTTCAATTCTATTTGCTGTTCATTTTGTAATTTTATATATGCATCATTCCGTTTTTTTGTTTTGTCAGCGATTTTCTTTTGCAGATTTGCACTTTCTTGGATTGCTTTATTTGCAGCCTCGTTGTGTCTTTCAATATCCCGTAACCTGCTTTTGACAGTTGCTGGAGAGGCATTTGAGGAAATGGAAACATTTGCAGCTCTTTTTTGCTCATCAGCAGCTTTTTTGTCATAGGTTGCCTTTTTCTTTTGTAAATCAGCAATTTCCTTATCTAAATTGTTTACAGTTCTCTGTTGTTGCTCAACGCTCATTGCAATTCCTCCAATCTTGCCTTCAATTTCTTTAACTCCTCATTCATCTTCATTTGCAAATTAAGTTGCCTTTCCTTTCGTATTTTTGCTTGGAGCTTCTCAATCTGTCGCTTCAATGCCTGAACTTCTTCTTCACGGTTGATAGTTTCCTCTAGACTTTCTCCGGCTTTCCTCGTCTTGAGAGCTTCTCCGGCAATTTGCCTGACTAAATTCTCATATACTGCATCGGTAGAAAGTCCCTCTATCTTTAGAGTCAGATCTTCTTCCATCATCCAGGGCGTGTGATAATACCGATTTACCTTGAATGACATATTTCCAGATGCTGCCGCCTCCTTATAGCCGATCCATGCCTGATATTTGTCATCGTATTGCAGAAGGAAGAGGATATGGTAGGGGATTTCCTTGTCAATCTGACGCAAAACGGATTCATCCAATTCCTCACCGTTCAGTTTTATCGTGAATACCTCAAGTTCTGTAACATCCTTGCCAATCGCAAGATTCATTGTGGTGGCGGCAATCTTGTTCCGCCAGTAGATCACTTTGATTTGCTCGACAAAAGCACGTCTCATTGCAGGAGTGATATCCAAGTGTTCATAAAACTTCTGCTTGGGTATCCGTTTTCCTACCTCCGTGCTTTTCGGCAAGTTTAGCATCTATATCGCCTCATTCGCAGAAATTATCATTTGACAACCAAAAAACAAATCAACTCAAAATCATCCAGCCCAGAGATTTTCGACATAAGGGCAGATGTGCCGCCTTTTTTGAACAGGCTATCTATATCACTTTCTTCCTTCGCATCTATGATGGAGTCAATGGCATCGCTGAGAAGCTGTGACATTTCTGCCATATTTCTGCCATCGTCCGTCTCCTCATTGAATATGTGATATACTTCACGGATGGGATGTTCCTTTCCGCGACATAGCAGTCTCATATCGTCCAGCAGTTTCTTTGGATTGAGATAATCGCAAATAATCTCACCATCTTCTCCGATGTACACCATGTAGAAGGGATGGATGCGGTTCAATTTATCCACATTCACGTTGTTGTTTCGGTTCTTCAGAACAAAAATAACGCCCGCCTGTAAGTCATCGCTTTTCGGTACAACGGCGTGGAGGCCGAGAGGTTTTTTTTCCATATCATCGTGATGCTTTACATATTCCAAAAGGTCAAGCCGAAATTCGTTTAGGCCAAGATCCATGATGGAGATACCATCAGACATATCCTCTATATCTACTACTTCATCCTGAAGTTTTTTCAACTGAGCCTTGCGGTATTCCAAGTCTCCTTTTTCTTCTGGGTTGATTAGATCATCGTCTCCAGTAGCGGTCATTACGGAAATCTTCATTCGAGTTTCCACACGAGCTTTTAGATTGATGTATTCGTCCAATGTCAGATTTGGCCAGAAATTTACCAACTGAATCGCTGTATTTTTGCTTCCGATACGGTCAATTCGTCCAAATCGTTGGATAATCCGTACTGGGTTCCAATGAATGTCATAATTCACCAGATAGTCCGCATCCTGCAAATTCTGTCCTTCGGAAATGCAGTCTGTGGCAATCAGAATGTCGATTTCCCACGTACTACCTGGCATCAGGATGTCACGACCTTTGGAAATCGGCGAAAAACATGTCAGGATATTGTTCAGCGTACACTTGAGACCTTTGATGGTGGTTCTGCCATCTATGGTTCCCGTAATCATTGCGCTATCCAAACCGTATTTTTTCTTGATGTAAGGAGCTACATTGTCATAGAGATATTCGGCGGTATCCGAGAATGCAGAGAATATGATGACCTTTTTGTTTCCCGGATTGATGGGATTCTCGATTTTCTGGGATAATAGTTCCAACAAAGTATTGAGTTTCGTGTCATGTTCAGGCGTTATATCCGCTACCATGGAAATGACAAGCTGAAGCGTTTCGGCATCTTGTTTCAATACTTTACGCCAACTCACATAATCCATATCGGCAAGGTCAATTTTCACTTTCTTGCCAACGGTAAAAAAGTCAGTTCCGGCATCGTCCATATCGTAATCGGAGGTATCGTTCATCACATCTACGGCTATCTCTGATGTACAGGTATTTCCGTTTTGCTCAAATTCATCAATCGCATGGATCGTGCTGACAATAAAGCTCATGATCCGTTTGAGTGTCAGATGGAAGGAGAATACGGAACTTTCCAGTCGTTTCAGAAGGTTGACGCTCATCAATCTGCGAATACCCTCTTCACGGCCAGATTGGGTCAGATTTCCTCCCTGATTGTGGTTGAGTTCCTGATATTTATGTAATTTGCTGGGAAAAATATATTTTGAGGGCGTGTATATTTCCAAGGTCAGAAGTGACAACTGCTCGTATATCTCGTTGTAGCTTACTGCATCCTTCAGGTCGGTCAAATCCGGTCTCTTGGAAATAGGCTTTCGTCGTTCTGGAAACTTTCCAATTTTCTCGGTGTTGTAATATTTTGCAATATGCTTTCTCGAACGAGCGATTGTCACGGAATCGAGCACTTCAAAGAAATCGAAGGAAAGTGTCCTGAGAAGGGCTTCCGTGGTGCGCTGTTCTTTATCCAATTTACTCCATGTATTGAAGGCAATTTGTGCTTGACGGAAAATCTCTTCCAGAGTTTTTGTTGTGTTCAGCTTTTTGTCCATCCATGCGGAATTCCCCTCATAAGCGAGTGCAAGCTGGTTTTTCAGATCGTTGAACCGATTGTTTACAGGGGTAGCAGAAAGCATCAATACTTTCGTCTTTACTCCGGTGCGAATCACCTTATTCATCAATTTGACATAGCGGTTTTCCTGGGTTTTTGCATGGGTCCCGGCTCCATTTCTGAAATTATGTGACTCATCAATGACTACTAAATCATAATTGCCCCAGTTCAGCCGATCGAGATCCAGTCCGTTGCTTGTCCCACTGCTGCGGGAAAGGTCTGTGTGAAATAGGACATCGTAATTTAGCCGGTCGCTGGCGATAGGATTGTTCACATAGTTATCTTTGTATGTGTTCCAGTTTTCGCAGAGTTTTTTGGGACAGAGCACGAGGACAGATTTGTTTCTGTTTTCGTAGTATTTAATGACGGACAAGGCTGTGAAGGTTTTTCCGAGTCCAACACTGTCTGCTAAAATACAGCCATTGTACCGTTCCAGCTTGTTGATGATGGCAAGCACGGCATCCCTTTGGAAGTCGTAAAGCATGCCCCATATCTTGCTTGACTTGAATCCGGTGGCTTCATTTGGCAGTACATCCTCGGAAATATCTTCTAGGAACTCGCTGAATACATGGTATAGGGTAATGAAGTAAATCATCTCCGGAGAGTTTTCGTTATATGCGGTAGTGATGTTTTCTATTACCACATCCGTTACATCCTGAAGTTTTTGCTGGTCGTGCCAAAGAGTGTCAAATAACTGAATGTACTGAGTAGAGAAGGGGGCATCCATGCGGTTGACCATATTATAGCTGTTGTTTCCGCGCTCACAGCCGATATCCACAGTGGTAAAACCATTCAGGGGCATATAAGCCACTTGTTCGGACATAGAATCAACGGTAGCAAATCCCCCCATATTCTCGCCGGTAGAATTGGATTTGAATTTTGCCTTTCGTCGAATCCAGTTGGCACATTCTTTGGCAATTGCCTTCTGTGTCATCTCGTTACGTAGTTTTATTTCAAACTCTGTGCCATACAGACTTTGCTCACGGGTAAGTCGCGGTATGTAAAATTCTCTCTTGGCTTTTTCTGCCCGCTCTGTAACAAAAGTGGGGGATGTAAAGATAAATCGTAGTTCTTCCACGGATTCTAATTGCTTCTTCAACTCGTTGTAAGCGTAAATAGAAAAACAAGCTGCGGCAATGGACACCTTGCTTCCACTCGTGATGGAGACTCTCATATCATCACGCACGGTTTCCGTGATATTGTCTATTATCTTCATCCAAATTTCCTCCCACATTTTTTTGCTGTAAGTCTTTGTCATTAACGTACATTTAGTTTATCCGATTTATCATCTGCACTTTGTGGTTGGTCTGGCAGTATTTCCATGATTTCATCAGGCGTACAGTTCAGCGCGAGACATATTCTTGATATGATATCAGTGGTTAGGTTATTGCCATGATTGAGCTTGTTAATAGTGAAGTGGCTAATATTTGCCATTCGTTCCAGATCGGATTTTTTTAAGTCCTTATCTATCAGTAACTTCCATAGACGCTTGTAGCTTACAGCCATAGGCACGGCTCCCTTCATTCAAGTTGATATCCTAGACTTCCTCACTTTCATACTATACATCATGATTTTAGCGTTTGCAACTGTTTTATTAGTGAACGCAACCTAAAAGACGAAAAATGTAGGCCATGTATAGCTATGGCGTACACATGGCCGAACGGTAAAGCACCATTCCCGCTGAATCTCCTTCTCCAATCACCGTAGCACCTCCAAATGAATCTGTCCCACCATCACAATCCACTGTAGCGGGTCGTTGTCCATCATCTAACCCGCTTCTTTTCGAAATTTGCAGCATCCTCCATTCCCATGTTATGATAGGAAAACACAAGGAGGTTTTTGGGGATGGAACAACAAACAATCGGTCATGCGGAACTTTTGGAGCAGATGCCCGCGCCTTTGATGAGGTGGTATCATGCCCATGCGCGTGTGCTCCCTTGGCGTGAACAGCCCACCCCCTACCGCGTCTGGCTGTCGGAGATCATGCTGCAGCAAACGCGCGTGGCTGCGGTCATGCCCTATTTTGAACGGTTCCTGGAAACGCTTCCCTCCATCTCCGCACTTGCGGAAGCCGACGAGGAAACGCTCATGAAGCTCTGGCAGGGGCTCGGCTACTACAACCGCGCAAGAAATCTGCAAAAAACCGCCCGAATCGTCATGGAAAAACATCATGGCATGCTGCCCGAGAAATTCGAGGATCTGCTCGCCCTGCCCGGCATCGGGAGGTACACTGCCGCTGCCATCAGCTCCATTGCATACGGGCATTGCCATCCTGCCGTGGACGGCAATGTGCTGCGCGTCATCACAAGACTCCTGTGCTATGGCGAGGATATTTTGAAAGACCGTACCAAGCGCACGGTGGAAGATGCGCTGCGGAAGATGTATCCCCGAGGCAAGGCAGGTACACTGAACCAAGCCCTGATGGAACTCGGCGCAACGGTCTGCGTCCCCCATGGGGCGCCGCTCTGCGGGGAGTGCCCGCTGCAGTCCCTCTGCCTTGCCAAAAAAGAACACCGCATCGAGGATTATCCTCACAAGGCGCAGGCAAAAAAGCGCCGTGTCGAATACCTCACGGTCCTGTGCCTGGAGCAAAACGGCTGTTTCGCCATCCATAAGCGGCCTTCCAAGGGACTGCTCGCAGGTCTCTGGGAGCTGCCGCATCTCGACGGCAGACGCAAGGCACAGCAGGCGATCGACGATATTGCCGCATGGCGCACCGGCGCCGCGGAGCTGATCTCCCTGCGAAGCTGTACCCACATTTTCACGCATATCGAATGGCATATGACAGGCTATGTCCTTACGGTTACGGGCGCGGACAGCCAAAACTTTGCGTGGCTGGACGGGGAAGCGTT
>CALGGN010000403.1 GCA_937915915.1 uncultured Selenomonas sp.
GCCAGCCACAGAATGGACGCCTCGTCGGAAATGTCTTCGATAGCATCGCCGTGATATGCTGGTTCCACTTGGTTCAAGGAAAAATCATAGTTACCGTCGCCAGTATCGAGAACAACCAGCGTCCTGTATTTGTCATTGAGGTACTGGTCGATAGGGAAAGATGCGGACGAATGCTCCCATATCCACTCTTTCGCTTCCTCCAGGTCGTCGTCCATGCCGAAGGTTTTTGCCAGTTCTTTCGCTGCTTTATGCACTTCGTCGTATTGCCATTCCTCGTAACAATCATTCAGATAATCCGTGATCTTGTCGCGCATCATGTCGACAGGATCACGGGATCGCTGTTGCGCAGACGGATCCCGTTCCAAATCTGTCTTAATGGATTCCAAAAGTTCGCAGACTTTTTCCTTATCCAGCGGTTCGTGTTCGTAAACAGTCAAGTTCACGTTGTCCTTGATCCATTCGATGATGTCCCGTTCCCTTTGTGTTTTTCGGTTCATGTGCTCCCGCGCCCCGCCAAGGTTGCCGTTTACCACCATCCGCAGTGCGTCCATGTCCAATGTTGTCATGATAATCTGTCAAGGGCGGTTTAAAAATGTAAGAAAATGGCGATTAAATTTTGTAGGAATCCGGCAGTAAAGGTAGCTCTCTGTTACTCTTGCGGCAAAAGCGTGTTGATGACTCTCTGTTTCTTCTGCATGAACTCCTTTCGTTCTTTTAATCGGTAGGATTCCCCGCGAATATTTACTACGGTGCAGTGATGCAGCACCCGATCCAGGATGGCCGAGGCGATGGTGATGTCCGAGAATATCTCGTTCCACTGCGAAAACATCTTGTTCGATGTGAACACGGTAGAAACTTTCTCATATCGTCTGGCAATCAACTGGAAAAAGAGATTTGCTCCTTGGATGTCCATCGGCAGGTAGCCGATCTCGTCAATCACGAGCAGGCGGTATTTGGAAAGCACCTTGAGTTTGTCCGGCAGACGGTTCTCGAAATGTGCTTTTTTCAACTGCTCAATGAGCTGATGGCAGTTGACATAATATGTGGAAAAGCGGTGCCGCGCTGCAATCAATCCGAGCGATGATGCCAGATGCGTCTTGCCCACTCCCGGAGGCCCCAGAAACACAATGTTCTCCTTGTTTTCCAGAAAACGCATGGTGGCCAGTTCCTCTATCTGCTGCTTGTCTATGGACGGCTGGAAGGAGAAGTCGAATTCTTCCAGTGTCTTCTTGATGGGAAAGCCGGACATCTGCACCTGCTTCTCGTATGCCCGCTTTCGTTTGGATTTCGCCTCCTCGTCAAAGATATGATCGAGCACTTCCACAATGTTGAGCTTCTCGGAAATCGCTCGCTCCAGGTAGTTGTCCAAAATGTCCAAGGTGTTCCTCATCCGCAGGCTTTCCAGGTTCCCCCGCAGCCGTTCCATTGCCAGCTCACCCATACAGCGCCTCGTCATATCTGCTCAGATCTTGCGGAACATTTTCCAGACCGAGGCCAATGTCCTGCTTGAGCAGTGGGTTTTCTACGCTGAGGCGTTCCTTGATCTTTATGCTGCTGTAATGCTGCGCCTGCATGACCATATCCTTCTTCCCGCAAGAGAGCCGATGCATAGCGATCTGTTTCCCTTCGCTGTAAACAGCCAGAATGCTGTCCATTGCCACGACTGCCACGTCCCTCCCAACGTATTCTGCCGGAACAGAATACTGGTTGCCCCCATAGCTGATGAGGCAGTCCTTCTGCACACGCCGCAAGTTGATGCGGTCGATGATGTATTCCCGTGTGAGCTGGTTCAGCCCCTCCTTTTTCATGCGCTCGAACGGGATCTCGTTGGTTGTTGCGTGAACCTTCCCATTCACCTTGTTGCACCAGGCAATCGCCTGGCCGTTCAAATCCGCAAGGGATTCATAATGGATTCCTACCATGAAGTTGTCCCGCACAAACTGGACGGTACGCTCCACTTTTCCTTTCGTCTGTCCCCGATAGGGACGGCACAGCACGGGTTTGAACCCGTAAAAACCAGCGAAGTCCTCGAACTGGCGGTTCAGTGTGGAATCCTCTTGTTTCAGCAGTCTCTTGATCACCACCTGCCTCATGTTGTCGTATAGAATCTCGTTGGGATATCCCGCAAAATAGCGGAATGCGTTCTGATGGCACCGGATGAGCGTGCTCGTGGTCATGTCCGTGACGAACTCGATGTAGCGCATCCTGGAATAGCCCAGCACCATCAGGAAACAATAGAGTTTCTTTGGCTTTCCATCCTCCCATACGGTGTGATCCTCGAAGAACCCCCAATCTACCTGCCCCTGCTGCCCTGGCATCGTCTCGAAGCGGACGGTGGCCTTCTCGTTGAAATCCATTTTCTTGCCTCTCACATACTCTTTGACGATGCTGTATTTCCCATTGAATCCCTGTTCCTGCAGTTTCTCCAGAATCCGTACGGCAGAAAATGGCGCCTCCTCCAGCCATTGATCGATTTGCCTCTTGTATGGATCCAGTTTGGATGGCTTGGGACCTGTCAGGGTATATTCCGGGCGTTCATCGGATTCCGCATAGCGCTTGGCGGTACGCGGATCGATGTTATATTTCTTGGCGAGTTCTGTATAGCTCATCCCCTTCAGTCGATCGTTGCGAATACTCATCCATTGATCTCCCTTCATGGCAGACTTCCTTTCCGGTCGATAATTCGACTCAAAAGAAGTCTACCAGACATTCCTCCTTCCTGCCGAATACCTACATTTTTTGTTCGGCGTTTTCTTACATTTTATCATCGGCGTTGACAGCGGCTCATGCGATAAACCGAACCAATAAAAGCCAAGGCACGCGCCGCCGATGCACGCTGCCAACCCTGCGGCTGTCCGAACCCATGCGCCTGTTTTCTTTTCCTGTTTTGTTTCATCTCGTCCTTTCCTTTCCGTATTTTCCTCACCCTCTTCTTCCTCGTTTTCCACCAAAAACGGCTCATTCGCGTTTTGCTGTTGCTTGTCAAGAAAGTCGATTTCACTGGGAGCGGGAGAATCCGGGAATTCCGGTTTTTTGAGCAAATTTTTGAAAGAGTCCAGCATGAGCGATCACCTCACATAGAGCTTATATTTAATCGACGTCTTGACCTTCTCCTTGTCCGGTCGGAACGATACGGACAAGATAGCAACCAACGCTTTTGTCTTCTGCCGGAACGTTGAGATAAAGTCCATCGTATCGTCGTAAGAGCCGCGCAACTCCATATCAAAGATTCTGTCCTTTGTTTTATCCGACTGCGCAGGGGACGACATCTGGGAAAGTTCTAAGCCGTGGCTTTGAATCTGCACGAGTACGGCGGTTTGCACGTCGTCAATTTGGGAATCCTGGATTGGTCTTGCCTCTTCTTGTTCCAGCAAGGCTTTTTTCTGCGCATATGTTTCCGTCAATTTTTGCATAGACACCATCTTTTGTTTCGTCGCCTCTGCCTGCTGATAACTGTCCCACGCAAAACCAAAGGAAAAAACGACGAGCAAGGAAACGACCAAAAGAGCGGAAATATACGCCAGCACACCACGGTTGGCGAGAACCTTCGAGAAATATTTATTGTTCATTCCGCGCCTCCATGTCTAAGCGTTACTGTCGCCGTTTTGTATCCTGAAGAATCCGTCCCGATCTTGATGATCGATGCGCCGTTGAAGGTTTTATCCGCTGCGATGGACGCGATGTAGTCTTGGAATATCAATGGATCTTTGGAAACAAGATCCGCTTCCATCCAGACGCCTTTCGAGCCGGAGGCTCCATTGTTGATCTGGACACGAGTAAATCCCAA
>CALGGN010000404.1 GCA_937915915.1 uncultured Selenomonas sp.
TGCTGCCCTCTGCCTTCAGAATGATATTCCCGAAGTCCTCCGGGGTTTCCCTTCGGCTCTTCACTCGTCCGATTTGCTGCTTTTCCTGGCTTGGGAGTACAGGCGACTTCCCCAGAACCCCAACGGCGGGACGAACATTCTGCTCCAGTATGGCAGCCCTTACATCCGCCACCGTCAGCCTCCGCGCCGCCAGTTGATCCGGCAGGAGCCAAATGCGCATGGCATAGTCCTCGGTGTAATCCATCACATTGCCCACGCCGGAAACGCGCTTGATCTTGTCGATAAAATGGGTCTTGGCATAATTCTGGAGGAATACGCTGTCATAGGTTCCCTTCGGGGAGCACAGGGACATGGCGAAGACCAGATCCGGCGAATTTCTCCGGGTGTCGATCCCATTGTCCTGTACCTCCGAAGGAAGGGTGGACTGTACGGAAGCGATGCGGTTCTGCACATTGACTGCGGCGATGTCCCCGTTGACTCCGGGCGAAAATTCGATGTCCAGCCAGTATCCGCCCGATGCGTCCGAGCGGGAGACCATGGTCTCCAAACCGTCAATGCCGCGAATCTCCGTTTCGATGACCTCGGCTACCGTATCCCGAACTACCTCCGCATCCGCTCCAAGGTAGGTGGTACTCACCGAAACCATGGGTGGCGCAACGTCCGGATATTCTGCCACCGGCAGACGGAACGCTGCTACAGTGCCAACCAGCACCAATAAAAGAGCGGCAACAACGGCCTGCAATGGATGTCGTATAAAATACTGTGCCAATCAGAACCCTCCTATCCCTGCACCAACTGCCGGAATTTCTCAACATAGAGGTTCATGAACTTTTTCATGCTTCCCTCCGCATAGGCATTTTTCTGGTAATCAATATCAAGGTTGACCTGACCATCCTCTTCCGTTAGGTAGAGTTCCACGCGACACTCCGTCGCCTCATAGGAAGCCTCAAGCTCTAGTTCCCTTGGATTCAAGACGCCCAAATCAGAGGCATCGCCAACATTGGTGATATAGTTGACATCCAAGGCATCCTCCAAGGCGACTTTGTCGAAGGAGCCGTAATCGCAAATGCTATGGGCAAATCCCTCCACCAACTGGCGATTTACCTCCCGCAAAAAGTCTTCCACGGCGGGAAAATCACGGAAATCCACCGCCATCGGAAAAATCTTGAACACCAGCCCCACCGTATGCTGCAAATAGGCATCCGTACGGTTGTTGTTGATATAGTCGATGCGGATCTCATCCCTTTGGCAATATTCCCGCAGGGCCAGCATGGCAGCGGCAATGGCAAGGATATTGCGGGAAACGCCCCAACGCTTTTCCGCGCGGCTCATTTCCGGGAGAGAGACCATGCCTTGGAAGTTTTCCTCTCCGGCCTCCGTCCCCCAGGAATCAAAGTCCGGGGTGGGAATGATGCACCAGTCCCTGCCGGAGAGCAGCCGGTCAAAATACCGCTCCGCTTCTTTGTATTCCTCGGTTCCCTGGTTTTCATACTCTTTCAGGACATAGCTGTAATAGTAGTCCGGCTCCAGGTCCTCCTGCCGGTAAGCCCTGGCAATATCCTCCAGCAAAATGCCCTGGGATACCCCGTCCGAAATGGTGTGATGCATGTCCATAAAGAGATAGACGCCGTCATCACAGTGGAAAACACGTGCCCGGAACAGGGGATGGCGGAAAAAGTGGAAGGGCTGCATCAAGCTGTGGGACAGAGCTTTCAGCTCCTCAGGCGAAACATGCTCCACGACTGTCTTTTTCAGAACATCAGGAACCATACGCTGGACAATGACGCCTTCATCATCGATATCAAAGACGGTGGAAAGGGCAGGGTGCTGTTTTGCCACCCGATCTACTGCGGCAGCCAGCCGCTCCGCATCCAACTCCCCATCGAAGCAGTAAAAAGTGGGGAGATTGTGCATGACGGAGTTTACGTTCGTGAACTGGTAGTCGATCATGGAGAGCTGCCCGGAGGTTGCCGGTACGGCTCGTGCCCGTGCCATCTTTTCATAGCCGTCCAAATCGACAGCGGCAGCGCCGGACATGGCTTCGGCAATTCGCCTTGGGGTTTTGTGCTTGAAGATCGTCCGGGTGCTGAGGCCCTCG
>CALGGN010000405.1 GCA_937915915.1 uncultured Selenomonas sp.
CCATCCTCTCACCTCCGAAAAATCCATTCCTGCGGCTTGCCTGCAATCAGCCTCAAAACAACCGACCAACGGCGGCAGGAAAGTCCCTCCCTTTGCCGGTTGCAAAAATGTAAACTTGACCTCTCTTTTTGATTTTGATATTCTTGTGATGGATCGATCCACGGATATAAAACTCCATCAAAAAGGAGGTGGTGTTGTCATGAGTAAGATCATCTCTTACTTTATGATACGCCCTTGTTCCTTTGAAACGGGTGCTTCCGGCCAACGCGCTCCATTTGCGTATTTGTAAGTTGGCAGAAGCATCCGTGAAACATCGGCAAGGTATCCAGTAGAACCTCAGCTACTAAGCGGTGTTCTCCCCGAAGAAGCGCACGTCTCGATGCGCAGGCTCGTCGCGAAAAGCCTTGCAGGGGAAAAGGTTCAAATTGAGGAATGGGCCGTCCGTGGTCTCGAACACGAACGGCCTATTTTCTTTTCAAAATCTCCTCTACACCGCATCCAAGCGCAGCTACAAGGCGCTCAAGGTGGAGAGTGCTCATGAAGGAGTACGCCCCGTTCTCCCACTTGTTGACCGTCGATCGAGAAACCCCGATGCGGCTTGCCAGTTCTTCTTGTGTCAATCCTGCCGCCTTCCTCATGGAACGGATGCGGGCTCCTACTTCTTCCACTCTCTCCCCTCCTTAAAACAAACACTCAAAGGTGCAATCCAAGGGAAAGCGCCGCTGTGATCCCAAGCACCGCCACGGCGGCGCCTTTCTTTATATGCTGAAGAATCCTTGCCTCTCTCCGCCTTTGCATCCTCTTCCTCGCCTTCATCAGGCGCCAGTCAAAACTCGTCATTCCATTTCCTCCGTTCTCCTGCGGCTTGCCTGCAATCAGCCTGTTATCTATGCTCTTCCCGAATTTCCTCATTCCTTAGCTTCATCCATTTCCTCAGCTCCTTCCGGAGCTGTTCCAGCTGACGCTGCGCCTCGGCCAGCTCCCTCTCCTTTGCCTGGATCTTCGCCGCCAGCAAAGCCGCCCGCGTTGGTTCCTTCATCCTGTCTCGCACCTCCTCAAAGCAGGAGACTGCTTCTCCCGGCTTTTCTCTCCGCTTCTTCGTACTCCATAGCCTGTTCTATGGTCGGGACGCAAAGGTCCTCGTATACGTCCCCAAATGTTTTCCCCAACCTGTTCCTACTGTCCGCATTCACCGCGAACCACATGGCTTCTTCCATACGGTTTTATTGCCGGCGTGCTCACCACTTCCATCGGCCACGCCATTGCTAAAACCATTGCAGGGCAATAATCGCAACTACTGTGCCAATCACATAGAATACAAAAAAGTCCTTGCTCACCCTCTCACCCCTCCTTCAAAACAAACTCCCGACCGCCGGCACCTCCGTCGGTTTCTTTCCATCCTTGACTGTTCCATCCCATCACGCCGTCTGCCGCTCCAACTCGTGCATGATGGCCTCGGAAAAGTCCTCGTCCACCTGCTCCCTCGGGATCCGGAGGATGTTCCCCACCGTGTACACCGTCCGAAACAGGATCCTGCGCCTTTTCCATGCCCCCACATTCTTCGAGAAGTCCAACGCCGCTAATGCCAGCTCATATTCATACTCGTACCGGATTTCGTTCTCATTCATCATCTGAATCCCTCCTTCAAAACAAACTCCCGACCGCCGCCCCTCCTGTGGTATACTGGTGGCAGAAGGGAGGTGAACTTATGCCGAATCCATTGATTGCTCCATGTTTGACCGACGAAACTGAGGACAGGGATGGAAAGACTGTCTATCGTCATGACTGTCACAATTTGCCAATCTGTAAGTCATACGGTGAAGTCTTTTTCTCCTGCCTTGCCGGTTCTTGGTCCGGCGTTCGATGCACGCACGGCGAAAAAATGCAAATCCGCATTCTGAACGACATGAACCCTAATGCCATCTATCGGCCCGCGAAGCCGACGGCAGGGCAGATTACGGATTACGTTGAAGGCTGATTCTCTCTTGAAGAATCATGTCCTCAGCGCAATGGAGCGCGGAGATTGCCTCTCCCACGGAAGCCTTGCATTCACATAAGGCTTTCAGTATGGTGAGCGCAGTCTCCTTTTCCTTTGCCTGCGCCCTGCCGCGCTCCAGTGTTTTGTGAATAACGTCCTGACCATCGATTTTCTCCACCCTCTCACCCCTCCTTCAAAACAAACTCTCAAACGACGGCAGGGCTGCGGCGTCCTTGCCTCCTTCTGACAGGGCGATGCGCTTCCCTTCGACCAGTCCTTTTGCGTAGGACATGGCCGCAATCAGCAGCTTATCCTCGCAGTCGGTGTTCCGGACGGCCTCGACAATGTGGGCGGTTTCCTGTTCGGCCTGTTCTCTCTCCTTCGTCATACACTCCCCCTCCTTTCCCCGCGGCCATATTCACTGTGAATATGGTATACTTGCCTGTTAAGGCAAGTATTTACGATTCAAGACTTCTTTTTATTACTTAAGATTTATTTTAAAACTATATTATACTACTTAATAATATTTGTCAAGATATTTTTCTTGATTTTTATTCCTAGGTAGTATATTATTAAGGAAAAGGAGGCGAAAAAATTGGAAAAAAATTTTATAAATGAGCAAATTAAGACTCTCAGAAAGTCCTTGAAGCTCAATCAAATGGAGTTTGGAGAGCGAATCGGATTGAAGCAAGGAGCCATTAGCAAAATAGAACAAGGTGGCAGTGCCGTCACCGAGCAGAATATAAAATTAATCTGTGAGAAGTTCAATGTCCGCCGGGAATGGCTGACGGAAGGCACCGGCGAAATGCTGCAGGTCACGGAAGATACCCTTTTCTCTGCCTTTGCCAGGCGCTATCAGCTGACCAAGGCGGAGCAGAATGTGGCCCGCTACCTCCTGCAGCTCAGCACCGAAGAACGGCAAAGCATTCTGCAGCATATTCTTTCCATCGCCGACGCCGCCCGCTCCGCATCCGAATCCGCCTCCACCATCGACGAAAAGGTGGAAGCCTACCGCAAGGAGCTTGAGGAAGAAGAAAAGGGGAAGGAAAGGTCATCAGCTTCACCCGATGCAAGAGAAGAAAGCGCGTGAGGTGAAAAGAGCGTAAAAAAGCAAAAAATAGAGAAAAAGGCTGAAAAAACAGGTATTTTTTTAATTAAAAGCCATTTTCACTGTTTTCAAGGCTGGTTTTGTCATAGGATTTGTGATAGACTACAAACATAAGTAAATGAATGAGTTAGTTTGTCCATCCCTTGACAATAAGCTCTCCTAACATGTACAGGAGTTGCCGGCCTCAAGGGATTTTATTATTTTTAAGAGTAGGTGTTAGTTTGTGGATAGCGAAAAAACAGCAATATTTATTGACGGAGCCTTCTTCATCAAGAGGGCACACCATATCTTTGGGATGACTTCCCCTGATGAATTGGCGACAAAGCTATGGTCGTATTCCTTGAGACATATCTACCCCATGCACACGGAAAGACGTGAAAACCTAAGCGACGAGGCCAGAGCGTTACGCGACACATCAGACTTCTATTATGCCCTTGACCATCTATACCGCATATTCTTCTATGACTGTCCACCATTGCAAAAGAAGATGCACCACCCTGTTACAGGGGAATGCATTGACTTTGGCAAATCCATTCGCGCCAAATGGCGTCTCGATTTCCACGATGCATTGCGGGAAAACGTAAACTTGCGCTCAGGTTAGGTTCAATGGATAATTCGAACTGCGCATGGACTATAAAACCGGCAAAAATAAAAGAACTTTACACGCACAAAATTTCAGTTGATGATCTGACGGAAGAGGACTATCAGCTTATCAGCCACCAAAAAGGAGTAGATATGCGCATTGGCATTGATATTGCCTCCGTTGCATACAAACACCAGGCATCCAGAATCATTCTGATATCTGGCGACAGCGATTTCGTTCCTGCCGCCAAACTTGCTCGCCGGGAAGGCATCGATTTCATTCTCGATCCAATGCATGCTTCCATAAAAGAAGACCTCCACGAGCACATAGACGGGAAAAGGACTGTATTTCCGCATCCGCATAAAAATGAGGAAAAAGGGAAGGAAAGGTCATCAGCTTCACCAGATGCAGAAGAAAGCGCTTGAAGTGGGATTGACTGAAAAGATACCCCCCAGCATAGCTGGGGGTTCTTCATATGCGGCCAATTAGGCCTC
>CALGGN010000406.1 GCA_937915915.1 uncultured Selenomonas sp.
CATCTTTATCTCCGACTACGTCCTGGCATCCTACGGCACCGGAGCCATCATGGCCGTGCCCGGCCATGACAGCCGTGACTGGGAGTTCGCCCAGGTCTTCGGCCTGCCCGTCATCCAGGTCGTCGCCGCCGAGAGCGGGGAGGAGGTCGATCTCTCCAAGGGCGCCTTCACCGACAGCCAGCCCTGCTGTACCAGACACTGGTCACGCTGCACCTGCGCTTCACGCAGGGAACCCTGAGCTGCCAGATACTGCGCTTCGGCAGCCTCATACTTTTCCTTGGAAGTTGCGCGCCTTGCCAGCAGGCGCTCCTGCCGCTGATAGCTGTTGTAGGCTTGCGCCAGCGCAGCTTCGGCACGGCTGATGGCACTTTCCGCCTGTTGAATTTTGAGGGGAATGCTTTCGTTCATCATCTCGGCAATGATATCCCCCTCATGCACAGCCTTATTTTTTCCTGCATACCAGCGGATGATGGTACCCTCTGTCAAAGCCACGGCATCTGTTATGGTATCGCTGCTGAAACGGACAGCATCCAGCGGAATCACCGGTGTCAGCTCCCGACGCGCCGCCCGGACTGCATTTACTTCCACTGCCCGGTTATTCATGCGGTTGGCAATCTGATTTTCATCACTGTAATTAAGCCATGCCCCCCAGCCCACAATAGCGGCAGCCAGCAGGAAAATGATGGCAACAGCCAGACCAAAAGTTTTTTTCATCTTTTCTATGCCCCTTCAACAAATTCATTTGTTTACTATATTCAAGCAAAAGCAGCAATATTGACCGAAAATACATCTTATATAAATAAATTCGACAATATTGCCTAATCACCTTTAATTATTTAGCTTAGAGCATAGTCCATAAAAAATATCTCCTTATGATAGACTGTCTGTATAATCCTAATACAGTCTATCGTAAGAAGATGCTGTTTCCCAGTATGAACTGTTTGTCTTTTTAGAAAGCTCCCTTTTTTAGATGTTCTTTTTTACGTTACCAATCCCAATCTGCGTGCTTCAAGTGCTTGCCCACCACCTGCTCCGCGTGCAGCCACGCTTCATATTGGCTGACCTCTTTGCCATTGATCTTGTAATGGTAAAATTCACCATCGCCAAACGGAACCGGGCCTTCATCGATATAAAACTCAACGCGCACCGAGGCCCATGCTCTCACTATTTCGTCATAGTGTTGTCCAACCATCCAACCGCCGTATCTTCCGCATTGCCACGCGCGCCCTTGAAGCAGCACATTCAAGAATCTTGAATCGTCGGCAATCTCGTTTCCGCCTGCAACCTGCTCCAACTCGGCATCCGTAAGTTTGTTCTCATTTTTCATTTTCATCGTAACTGCTCCTTTTGTGCTATCATGCCTTCGTATAGGCTTACCAATGCCATTCTTTATATGTCATGTGATGACCGGTGACATCC
>CALGGN010000407.1 GCA_937915915.1 uncultured Selenomonas sp.
ACGTGGGCGTCCTTGACCAGGCGCTCGGCCTCCTCGTCCTCGGTGGCACGCACGGCGTAGGTGCCGAACTTGTTGATGCTTTGCGGCGTGAGTCCCAGATGCCCCATCACGGGGATGCCCGCCGTAAGTATTCTCGAGATCGACTCCAGCACCTCCTCGCCGCCTTCGAGCTTCACGGCGTCGGCGCCGGTCTCCTTCATTATGCGTATGGCCGACGCCAGGGCCTGCTTCGAGTTGCCTTGGTAGGTGCCGAAAGGCATGTCGACCACCACCAGGGCGCGTTTGATGGCACGCACCACAGAGGCACCGTAGAATATCATCTGGTCGAGAGTGGTGGGCAGGGTGGTCTGGTAGCCCTGCATCACGTTGGCCGCCGAGTCGCCAACCAGTACCACATCGATTTTCGCGTCGTCCAAAAGCCTCGCCATCGAATAGTCGTAGGCGGTGAGCATAGCAATCTTTTCATTGTGGAGCTTCATGTTCTGAAGCACGCGTGTAGTGACCTTGGTCACGTCGGTTTGCAAATATGCCATTGTTATAACCTTTTAATAGTCAAATCTCTTCGTCGTCGCCTTTCCTGGGTTTCTTTTGCGTACGCGGCTCGTCAGCGTCATCATCTTCCTGCTCGATGATGCGGAACAGCTGCCGCAGGGCCGGCTTGATTTCGTAGTCGCCGTGTTTGTTCACGCGGAAGGCCTTGTAATGTTTCCCGCCGAATTCGAACGACCCCTCCTCCACTTCCGAGATTGCCGGGTAGAAGTAGCTGCCTATCTCCTCGGGCTGGATGCGTTTGCCGAGATAGACGGTGTCGAGCTGCGTGGCATTGATGCCGGCCTGAACTGTTATCTTGGTCTTGTCTTTCGACTTCAGTTTCTTGGTGGAGAGGGCTTTGTATTCAAGTTGCCCTTTGTTGTTGAGCTTCTTGCTGTCCAGAACGATCTGGATATCCTCATTTTTTTCTTTCGCGATGCGCGCTGCCATCGCGATATCCATCGGGCGATACCCATTCTGCAGCATTTCCTTCGCCTGCGCCCTGGTGAGATCCCCGCTGAGTGCCAGATGCGCCGCCGTCATCTCGATCTGCTCCGCACGCATCTGTTCCTTCGTGACACCGAGGGATTTCTGCACATCCCGCCAATGATTGTCCTTCGTCTTCATGGCAAGCACATCGCTGAAGGACTTCCCGCTGATCTTCGCCAACATGGCCGTATAGGCAATATCACGGAAATTGCGCCTGTCGTTCAGCGCGGCAAGCACCTCGCTCTCCTTCACACCGAATTGCTCCGCGACATGCTTCGCAATCTTGCCTGCATCCAGCTGCGGCATCTGCCCCGGGCGCATGTTGTCCCTGCGCTCCATACGCGCATTGGCCTGCCCGTTGTCCTGCGCGGCGGCAGCCCCCGCATAGCTGATCGTCCCCGCCAGCAGAACCGCTCCCGCAAGCATGCCGCTCAATAATCTCTTTTTCGTCGCTGTCATCTTCATCGTAATCATCCTTTCACATCATGCAAGTATCCGAATGTATGTATGTTTCGCCAAGGCTCGCAATATTTCCTCCCTTGGATGCTACACAGTATAGCCATGGCAAATTAAATGCGTTTTAGCCGCAGATTAGAATTTCGTAAAAATAACAGAAGGAAAACGGCAACTTGTGTAGAATGAATAAACATGGGAATCTTTGAGGCAAATGCATTGCCATATTATCAGAAAGAGGTGGCTCATATGACCGAACAGGAGCTTGAAAAGCTCGTAGCGGATAAGCTCAACGAAGCATGCCAGGCGACGGAGCATCCGAAGAAGTTCTTCATCACGGAAAACGGCCGCGGCGTGGTCGACGGCGGCGATCTTTACAACGCAGTGCTGCAGGATGTCTTGCAAGTGGTCCAGAAAGCAATGACCGACATCCTGAAGGAAACTGTCCTCAAAAAATAGAATCATACTGGCAACAAAAGACATCCTGCCGGACAATCAATCCGGCAGGATGTTTTTTATTGAGAACTCAGCTCTCTCGCTTGACGTATTTCAGGAGCACCGCCTTCAGCACATCCACATCGATTGGCTTGGCAAGGTGCGCGTTCATCCCGGCGGCATAGCACTTCTCTGCATCATCCGCAAAGGCATCCGCGGTCATGGCAATGATCGGGATTTCGCCCGCATCCTCACGATCCATCGCCCGAATCGCCCGCGCAGCTTCAAAGCCGTTCATATGCGGCATCCGGAGATCCATGAGAATCGCGTGATAGTACCCGACGGAGGATTCGGCAAACATCTTCGCGGCAATCTTTCCATCCTCCGCATGCTCGACGTCGGCTCCGTTGTCCTCCAGTATCATCGTAGCAATTTCCGCATTGACCTCCATATCCTCCGCCAACAGGATCCTCATGCCATCGAGCCTGATCTCAGACTTATCCTTTTTTTCCTCATCCTCTGCCCCATCCCGGCTGCGCTCATCCTCGCTTCGGTACTTTTTCAGCTCATGGTACAGCGTCGATTTGAACAGCGGCTTTGCAATGAACCCTGTGATTCCTGCGTCCCGTGCCTCCTCCTCGATTTCGCTCCAATCGTAGGAGGAAATCAGACTGATGGGAATGTCACGACCCAGCGTCTCGCATATCTTTCGCGTCGTCTCGATGCCGTTCATGCCTGCCATCTTGTAGTCAATCAGTATGGCAAAGAAATCCTCCCCCGCTTCATGCGCCTCCATGACCTTCTTGATTGCCGACTCCCCGTCCGTGCAGTACTCCGGCCTCGTTCCAAGTTCCTTCAGGCAGAGCTCCGCCGTGCGGCAGAGGTCTTCGTTGTCGTCCACCACAAGAATCTTCCACGGCGGCAACTTCATCTCCTGCTCGGATTCCGTCACCCGCTCGAAATCAATGGAAACGGAGAACGTGGTTCCCTCTCCGGGAGCGCTCTCCACCTGGATCGTACCGCCCATAGCGTCCACGATATGCTTCGCAATCGTAAGGCCAAGCCCCGTCCCCTGCGTCTTATGGACGCGGCGGTTATCCTCCCGCTCAAACGCGGTAAAGAGCTTTTTCTGGAATTCCTTCGTCATGCCAATGCCGGAATCCTTCACAGAAAAATGCGTGCGCACAAAGTCCCGCCCCTTCGGTGATTCCTCCTGCCAGAGATAGATGTGCACAAAGCCTTCCTTGGGCGTGAACTTCATGGCATTGCTCAGGAAATTCAGCAGCACCTGGTTCAGCCGCACACCGTCGCAATAAACTTCCTCCGAAAGGATATTGCTGATGAAGATATCGAATTTCTGCCCGTTCGCCTTGATCTGCGGACGTATGATATCGCACATGGCCTCCATGGTCTGGCGGAGGGAAAGCGCCTCCATGGAAAGCACCATCTTGCCGCTTTCGATCTTCGCCATGTCCAGCACGTCATTGATCAGGCCCAGCAGCTGCTTTCCTGCCAGCGTGATCTTGTGCAGGCAGTCCTCCACGCGAGCCGGATCATCCATATGGCTGCGGGCGATGCTCGTCATGCCGACGATCGCGTTCATCGGCGTGCGGATATCGTGGCTCATGTTGGAAAGGAACTCGCTCTTCGCCCGGTTGGCAGCCTCAGCATCCTCCCGCGCACGCTCCGCATCTTCCCGCGCACGGATTGCCTCGTCATTGGCCGCCTCCGCCTCCACGAGAGTCTCCTCGGCCTGAAGGCGGGCGTCCTCGGCCTGCCGCTTGGCGCGCATGGCCTCATCATTGGCAGCCCGTGTCTCCTCCAGCAGCGCCTCGGTCCGCGCCCTGGATTCCTCCAGCGCGTGGATCTGCGTCTGCGTCATGCGGTAATAGAATATGAACACCACCAGCACGCAGAGGAACAGGAACGCCACGGCCAGCATCATCAAGTTGCCGCGCGCCGCACCCATATCCACGATCATCTGGTCCATGGCGTTGAAGGGCATGACGGAGACCAGATACCAGTTGCTTTCCGGCAGCGACATTGCCAGAACACTGCGCCCCTCCTCGATGCCGGTTCCGGGATCCTTGTACCTTGCCACGAAACTGATGGGTTTCTGGTTTTCAATCGCTGTGCCGAATTCCTCTATGATACTGCTCATGGGCTTTTCCAGCCCTATCGCGTTCTTTTGCAAATCCTCGAAGAACGTATCTCCCGACAGATTGTTCGTCGGCTTCGTCACAAAACTGCTGTCCCTGCGGATGATATGGAAAAAGCAAAGGTTCCGTCCGCATCCAGATGCATTTCCTCCATGAACACCTTCATGGAGCGGCAGCCGATCATGCCAACGCTCCTGCGCCCGTCCCGCATGGGATAGCTGGCAGGGATGTACCAGACGATGACCTGCCCCCGTTCATTCCGTCCACCGGTGACTCCCATATCTCCCGACTTGACGTGTTCCATCAGGAATTTAGGATCCCCAAAGGATTTGAAGGGGACGCCATAGACCGTTTCAAAGCTCCCGTCCTCCGCAATGAGCGCACAGGTCGTGAGCCCTTGGCTGGCCGCAAGCGTCGAGATCGCATCCATCGTGGATTGGGCATTGTTCAGGTCCGCATGGCTGTTGACCCAATCCTTGAGATGAAACATCTGGCTGAAGCGGATATCTTTGATGGTCGTGAAATGATACAGCGCCTCTGCCGCGATTCCTGTGACATAGGACTGGGCCACCTGCCGTACATCCGATGAGGTTCTTACCCCCATGTACTGGTTCATGGCGAAAAAGACCGAGACAGACATCACGACAATAAACAAAAAACCACCGACAATCATTCGCCTTGCCTTGCTCTGATCCATAGCTGCTCTCCCTGTTTTCATCATGATTTTAAGGGAACACTGATTCGTTCAGTGTTTCCTTAACCCAAGAACCCAAAAGCCTGTCATATCAGTATACCAGATTCCGCATATCTTGTCAGCTTTTATCCTCACGTTCGGAAAAATTTGCCATCCGGACGCTCAATACACAAACTCTGCGAACCTTGCCTGCGCTTCACGCTTCGCGTTCCACATGATAGACTGCCGCATACATGGTAGGAAGCACCAGCAGCGTCAAAACCGTCGCCGCAAGGAGCCCGCCGGCAATCGCAAGCGCCATCGGTCCCCAGAACGTGCTCGGCATCAGCGGCAGCATGCCAAGAATGGCCGCGGCCGCCGTGAGCAGGATCGGGCGGAAGCGAAGGACAGCCGAATCAATGATGGCATCCCAGGGAGATTCCCCCTCTGCCATGTGCTTCTGGATCTGATCGATCAAAATGACGGAATTCCGGATAATCATGCCGCTGAGCGCCAGAATCCCCAGATACGCCACGAAGCCCAGAGCCTTGTCAAAGAGCAGCAGCCCCCATGCGACGCCGATGATGCCCATGGGCGCCGTCAGGAGCGTGAGCAGCATCTGTTTCCCGTTGCGAAGCTGGAACATCAGCAAGGTCATGATGGCAAACACCATGAACGGTATGGGCTGGACCAGATAGCCCAGCGATTTTCCGCTGTCCTCCAGCGCGCCGCCCGCCTCGATGCCATAGCCGTAGGGCAGGCTCTGCCTGAGCTCTCTCACCGCATCATAGGCTTTCATCTCCGCGTCGTTCGGCGTGCCGCTCTTGATATCCCCCAGCACCGTGACCGTCGGCTTCAGGTTCCTGCGCTCGATGTGCCCGTTCTCGCCTTCATAGGTGATTTTCGCGATCTGCGACAGCGGGACATAGCCCGCGCTGCCAAGGTAAATCGGAAGTTCCTTCAGCTTGGAAAGATCCTTCCGATCCCCTGCCGCCAGCCGAAGATCAATGTCAATCGTTCGATCCTCCGCATAGAACTGCGCCGCCTTTGCCCCTGTCAGCTCCGTATAGAGCGCCTGCGCGACCGCGCGGCTGGAAAGCCCCATGCCCCGCAGTTTGTCCTGATCCAGCTCCAGATGCACGACCTTGCTCTTTTCCGCCCAGTCCAGATGCACATCCGTCGCATTGGGATCCTGTGCCACCAGTTGCCGTGCCTGCTGTGCAATGGCGAGCACCTTCTCCGGATCATAGCCCGTCACGCGCAGCATGATCGGATAGTCCGCAGGCGGGCCTGTCTGCAGGAACTGCAATTTGCTCCTTGCCGCTGGGAGCTTTTCCGCCATCGTCTGACGCAGCTTTTGCGTCAGCTCCTCACGCGCCTCCGTGCTCTTCGCCACGATCACGAACTGCGCGAAGTTGTCCGCGGGAAGCTGGGGATTGATGGTCAGCACAAAGCGCGGCGCCCCGGTCCCGACATAGTAGGAATAGTTTTCAACCAGCTCCGGATACCCGTCCAAAACATCCGCCAGCTTCCTGCTTTCCGCCTCCGTTGCCTGCAAGGACGAGCCGTCCGGCAGCCTGAGATCCACCATGATTTCGGGCCGCACGGAGGGCGGGAAGAATTCCTGACGCACAAACCCCATCATGTAAACGGAGATTCCAAACAGAACCGCCGTTCCGCCGATCACCAGCTTCCGATGCGTCAGGAACCACTCCAGGATACGGCGAAAATAGACATAGAACCGGCTCCGATAGGGATCCTTTTTCCCATCCGCATCCTTCTGCGGTTCCACGCGGATCAGATGATACCCGAAAAGCGGCGCAACCATGACCGAAACAAACCATGACAGCACCAAGGCCAGCGAAATGACAGGGAACAAGGTGCTGCAGAACTCGCTGGCGATGCCGTGGGCAAAGGCCACCGGAATGAATCCCGCGCAGGTGATAAGCGTGCCCGTGAGCATGGGCTTTGCCGTTGCCTCAAAGGCATAGCAGGCGGCATGGAAACGGTCGAATCCGCTTTCCAGCTTGACGCTCATCATCTCCACCGCAATGATGGCGTCATCCACCAGAAGTCCCAGCGCGATAATCAAAGACCCCAGAGACACCTTCTGCAGATCAATGCCGAGAAGATACATCCCGCAGAACACTCCCGCAAGCACCAAGGGAATGCAGCCTGCCACCACCATGCCCGTGCGCAGGCCCAGGCTCAGGAAACTCACAGCCAGCACAATGACGATGGCTTCCGTGAGTGTGTGCAGGAATTCGCCGATGGAATGCTCCACCACCTGCGGCTGATCCGATACTTGATGCAGTTCCAGCCCCAGCGGCAGCTCCGCCTGATACGCCTTTTCCATCTGCTCCAGATCGTCCCCGAGCTGCAGGATGTTCTCGCCGGGCACCATGGAAACCGCGATCCCGATGGCAGGCTCCCCGTTGAAGAACATCTTGGGCTCCGCAGGCTCCGCAAAGCGCCGCTCCACCTTCGCGATATCCCCCAGCCGGAACAGCTTTCCATTGCCGCTGACCGGAAGATTCCGGATGTCCTCCACATCATCGAAAACGCCCGAAAGGCGCAGATACACATTATCCGAGGAAGTCTCGATCCGTCCCGCGGGCATCATGCGGCCCTGCGCCTCCAGCGCATCCGCTACCGCCGAGGGACTGATGCCCAGCTCCGAGAGCTTCGCCTGCTCCAGTTCCACGTAGACGCGCTCCTTTTGCTCCCCCAAGAGCTTCACGCGCTGCACGCTTTTCAGCGTCAGCAGCATCCTGCGGAACTTCTGCGCACGATCCCGCATTTCCTCATAGGAAAACCCGTCCGCCGTAAGCGCGAATACCGAACCGTATACGTCATCAAAGCGATCGTCATAATAGGGGCCGTACACCCCTTCCGGCAGGCTCTCCTTGATATCCTCGCAGTGATTCCGTACCTCCTTCCAGATATCCCGGACACCTGCGGCAGGCATGTCATCCCGCAGGCTCACATGGATGATGGACACTCCCGGTCTCGTCGTGCTGGTCAAATGATCCAGCCCCGGGGTATCCTGAAGCTCCTGCTCCAGCTTGTCCGTCACCTGTTGCTCCACCTGCAGGGCCGTAGCGCCGGGCCAGCTCACCGACACGACCATCTCCCGGACGACAAATGCGGGATCCTCCATCCGCCCCAATTTCTGATAAGAAAAAATACCGCCCAGGAAAATCATGAGGATGAAGTACCATACCATGCCCCTATGTTTCAGGGAGACTTCCGTGAGATTCCTCATGCGTCTCCCTCCGTACGGACCTTCTGGTTCTCGCGGAGCTTATGGACGCCGGCCGTCACCACGACGGCTCCTGCCGGGATCCCCCGCACCAGGACCTGATTGTCGCCAAACTCCTGCACCTCTACCTCCCGCAGATGCACCTCGCCATGCTCCACCAGCCAGACCTTCGGCGCATCCCCTGTCTGATAAATCGCGGAAAGAGGCAGTGCGCAGGCTGACGCACCCGGCCCTGCCTGCACGTCAGAAAATCTGACGCTTGCCGTCATGCCGAGGCGCAGCCCTGCCGAAGGCTGCGGCAGGGAGATCCGCACCCGATAGGTACGGGAAACCTTGTCCGCCATGGGAGCAATCTCGCGCACGATGCCCGAAACTTCTCCCGGCATTGCCCAGAAGCTGACCATCGCCTGTTTCCCAACGGCAATATCCGCCACGTGATTCTCCGGGATCTGGATCTCGACTTCCAGCTCCCCTGTCTGCACCAGGGTCATAACCGTCTGCCCCGGGGCGACCACCTGTCCCGCCTCTGCCTGCACGGAGGAAATCACGCCGTCTGCACCGGCCACAAGATCCGTATAGGACAGCACATTATGTCCCTGCTCGGCAGCCGCCAAGGCATTCTGATAAGCGGCCAGCGCCGCGTCATATTTCGTTTGGTACTGATCCAGCGCCGCCTCGGAAATGACATCCTGCGCGTAAAGCTGCGAGTAGCGCGCAAGATCCGACTGTGCAAGATTCAGCTCCGCCAGCGCCGCAGCTGCCTGCGCGTCCCCCTGGCCGGCCTGCTGCACCGCATCCCGCGCGTCGATGACCATGAGCACATCCCCAGTGCGCACCATGCTCCCCTCCTGCACATTGCGCTGCTGGATCCGTCCGCCGGTCTGAAAGGAAAGCTCCGTCTCATAGCGTCCCCGCACCGTACCGGGGTAGACGCTCTCCCGCAGCCCCGACGCGATTTCCGTCTTCTGCGTCTTTACCAGCGGCGGCCTTTCCTCCGCCTGTTCCTCCCTGCCGCACCCGGCGCATAGGCTCACGACAAGCAAAATTCCGGCAATCAGCTCTGTTTTTTTCACACCGCGACCTTCTTCAAACAAATTTATACTCGCGTTCGAAGAAATTTACCAAAACGAGATTACGTCCTGCTTCCGAACGCTGTATCTGCAGTATATCAGCAATGATGCCCTGTCCCGTCTCCCCGGATTGCCCGGACAGCTTCGGCAATATCCGGTGCATCATAAATCGCCGATCCGGCGACCAGGACATTGGCCCCTGCCTCACGCACCAGTTTCGAGGTCTCCGGATTGATGCCGCCATCCACTTCGATGTCGCATGTAAATTCATTGTCTTCAATCGTGTGGTAAAGGATATGGATTTTCTCCAACATGGACGCAATGAATTTCTGTCCGCCGAAACCGGGGTTCACGGTCATGATGAGCGCCATATCCATATCGCCCAAGAGTTCCTCCAGCATGACCAACGGCGTGCCGGGATTCAAAGCCACGCCTGCCTTGCAGCCTGCCGCGTGGATCTGCTGGAGCACACGATGCGCATGCTTCGCCGCTTCCGCATGAAAAGTGATGATATCCGCGCCGGCTTCCGCAAACGCCTCAATCTGCGTCTCGGGATGCTCGGTCATAAGATGCACATCGAACACCGCCTTCGAGGTCTTGCGCAGGCACTTCACCACGGGCGAGCCCAATGTGATATTCGGGACATACGTGCCGTCCATCACGTCAATATGGATATACTCCGCGCCTGCATCCGTCACGCGCTTGACCTCGTCCGCCAGATGCGCAAAATCAGCAGATAATATCGATGGGGCAACTTTGATCATTCTGATTCCTTCTTTCCTCTGTATTTATATTCCAGCGTTTCTCTACGGCTCAGTATAGCATATCTGCCGCTGATTTATCAACCGACGCGAACAGTTTTAGGTTGTAACTGCCCCACCCAATGATGTATAATTGTACGTGGTTTTTTATCCCAACAGAAAATCAGGTGATACACGATGCCCATCACGCTTAACCAAATGCGTTATTTCTATGAAGTCTGCCAGTGGCAGGACATCACAGAGGCAGCCGAACAGCTGCACGTTTCCCCGCTTACCGTCAGCATGGCCATGCAAACCTTGGAGCAGGACACAGGGCTCCATCTCTTTCATCAGGAAGGAAAAAAGCTCAGCCTCACGCAGGACGGTACGCGGCTGCTCACGAAAATGAAGTACATCCTGAACCAGACGCAGAAACTGGAGGACGAGATCCAGGATATGTCCCACCAACACAGCCGTATCCGCCTCTCCCTCCCGCTGCAGCTGGGGCCGAGGCTCCTCCCTCAAATTCTTGGCGACTTCCGCCGGATGCATCCGGAGATCCGCGTGGAGATTCTGGAAGCAGACGGTCTCAGTTCCGCGCACATGGTCGAGGAGGAAAAGCTCGATATTGCCCTCACCAATTATGAGCGGGAATTCAGCCCAAAGATCAACTGCCAGAAACTCTTCTCCGCCGAATGCTGTTTCTGCACCTATCCGGAGCATCCGTTCGCAAAGCGGGACTATGTGACCATAGAGGATGTCGCCCAGGAGCCGCTGATCCTGCTGGACAATACGTATCTGAGCTATTCCCTGATCCAGCAGCGATATGCGAATGCGGGCTTCCAGCCAAAAATTCTGCATATCTCCCCCTATCTGCATACCATCAAGAATCTTGTCTGCCACAAGCTCGGTTCCACCTTCCTCACCCGTCCTGCACTTTTGGATGACGATCCCATCGTCGCGATTCCCATCAAAAAGCCCCTCGATATCCATGTGAGCGTCCTCACGAAAAAAGGCCGCCGGATTTATGAGGGGGAGGAAATTTTTATGGAGTACCTGCAGGACATCACAAGGGATCTTTCGTAGGGAATTGGCGAGCCATAAAAAAAGCCATCCGTTGAATACCGGATGGCTAAATTTATTATGAAATCTCAGTGAATCAAACCCGCTAGGGCGCAGATAAGGTCGGTTTTCGTGCAAGGGCTTACGCTGCATATTTCTCTCTTGTTTTCCCTTGTTCCATCATGGATTTTTTGATTTTGTCAATTCTATCCAAAGTGGAGAACAAGAAAAATTCTTCGCCACATTGAGAACAACGATAACAAGGGACATCGTGGATAACAAGGATCGTCCCGTCATCCAGAATCTCCTTGTACTCCTTCACAGCTAAGACAGAATGTCCTCCGCAAATTCCACAAGAAATTTCTCTTGGCATATTCATACCTCCTTTGCACGGGTTCTCATGTCCGGAAAGACTTCCGGATCAGGTTCATACGCCGTTATCAAATAAAGCACAATATCGATGCCGATCACGACATGAAGATACTTGCCAGCGAGTGAGCATCCAATTCACCTCTTTTATTATACCATAAAGAGGCGACACATAAAATCACTATTTTCATGTATCATCATGGCACATCGTCAGAAACATGTGGATTCCTGAGAAAAACGCATTGGCTCAGTCCGGGCCAATGCGTTTTTCTTACACGATGAAATTTTAAACATCATTTCAGTTCCGATGTGCAGTGCGGGCAGCGTGTCGCGTCATCCGCCACGACTTCCTTGCAGTACGGGCAGGTACGCGGATCCGGATCTGCTTCTTTCTGCGGCATGAAGCGGTTCACCTGCTTGATGAGCATGAAAATCGCAAACGCCACGATGAGGAAGTCCACCACATTGTTCAGAAAGGCCCCATACGCAATGACGGGAAGCCCTGCATCTTTCGCCTCAGCAAAAGTCTCCACCTTCGTCGATGAAAGATTGATGAACAGATTGGAAAAATCCACTTTTCCAAGGATGAGTCCGAGGGGCGGCATGAGGATATCGGACACAAAGGAGGTCACGATCTTCCCGAATGCCGCGCCGATGATGACGCCCACGGCCATGTCAAGCACATTGCCGCGCATGATGAATTTCTTGAATTCTTCTACCATTGCCATTCTCCTTTCCTGCTTGCTCAGGAAAAAATAGTATATGATTGCAAGCATTCCCCATTATACACGATTCTTTCCAAAAAAAAAAGCCCTCGGGATTTATGCAAATCCCAAGGCCTTCCCCCACAAACCCTGACCGACGACAGATTGAAACCGGAGTCCTTCATAAATCGGAGGGGCGGTCCTGCCGCAGCTCTGCTCCGCTGTGTCGCGGCTCCAATCCGTCCTGCGGATGCGTCCTCGTCTGTCGCTCTCTCCTGCAGTCCCATCTGCAGCCTGAGAAACAGGGATATGGCAAGGACGCTCTCCGTCAGTCACAGGTCTTATATTTTCTTTTCCAAGCATCTCTGTTACCTATCTTATCGTCATTTTCCCGCAAAAACTTAACCCTGCACATCATTTTTTCCGGAAAAGAAATGAATTTTTAAGCGGCTTTTCTTCATTATTTGTTTTTTTTGCTCATACATGTTATACTACGCTATGGAGTTTTTTTCCATATCATTTTAATTTTGTTATTCTCTTGAGAAAGGATGTTGATTTTCACCATGCCAAGAAAAGCAACGAGCACCACAGAAAAAAAACCTGCTGCAAAGAAAACTGCGCAGGCGTTCTTGTTCTTCAACTGCGACGGCGAGAAGTCCGAGAAGTCCAAGAATGTATTCTACAATCATGAAGTTTTCTGCGATACGGGTGCCGGCCGCAAGGCACTCTGGGCAAAGATCCAGGAGGAGCTGGCTGCCGGACACATCCAGATTGCAGAGGAAAACAAAGCTGCTGCACAGGAAGCAGTCCTGTCTGGCAACCCGGTAGATGCCGGACAGTACATCCAGTTCGGCGACATCTTCGCGGTTGAGCGCCACTGAACCGCTGATTGCAAGAAAAGGCATGGAATCCGATATTGCGGATTCCATGCCTTTTTTTTTAGGAAACGCTGAATGTTCCGTGTTTCCTTTATTTAACTGTCGGCCAAAAACTCACCTGCAGGGAATCCATGCAGATACCGTCTGCCAGCAGGTCGATCCGTCCCTTTATGGCGCCGATCTGTTTCAGATCCGCCTTCGTGAAAACCGCATAATAAATCCAATCCGCATCTTCCATGCCCCGCTTTTCACAAACAGGCTGCCCCTCCATGTCATAGGCCACGAAGCGAACCTCACGGGGAGATCCGGCAACCTTCGCGCGCAGCTTCGTCGACGGGCGGATATCGGCAGCGGCAGGTGTGAGAAAATACCCATACTGCGGCGCGGCATCCCTGCGCGTGACCTTCAGCGCCCGATAATTTGCCGCCCTGCTCGCAGAAAGCAGCTGATATTCCGACGTTGCCACCATCCGATCCAGATCGCCCGGATAAAGAATCGGCAATTCCTGCAAATCCACAAAGGCATCTCCCGGATACCGCGGATCGATCACGCCGCTTTCCGCATCTTTGCCCGGTGTGTAAGCATAGAGCAGATTGTGCGCCTGCCTCACATCGCGCAGATATTCCACCGTATAGCGGTAGAGATTGCGGAATTCCGCATCGCTGCAGCCTGCCGTTCCCCACCAGACATGCTCGGAGCTGCTTTCCGGATAAGGATAGAACACCACCGGGATTCCCTTTTCCTGCAGCATCTGCGCATAATCCGCAGCTAAATCCAGATATCCCGTAAACACAGGATTCAGATCGCCTCCCGGCAGGATGCGCGGAACCAGCCCTTCCGTCAGCACATGGGAGGTGTCATCGCTGTAATCCCATGTCTCATTGACTTTTCCCTTTTCCTGCACTAGGGCGAAATTCGGCGGATCGACGCTGAGCCCCTGCAGGATCTCGCGCTCGTGCCATGCTGCCGCATAATGCATAAGCTCCGCCTTCACCTTTTTTTCCGCCTGAAAAAAAGTGAGCGGTTTCTTTCCGCCATTCACCTGCTTCTCATGGAGCAGCTTGCCGAATACATGCAGATCCAGCATCACGATGGCAGGATCATCCTGTACCGCGCCCTGTTTCCGCTGCTTTCCCCATCGGGCTGCCTCCTCCGGTTCCTGGATCTGCTGCCCGTATAAAAGGTACTTGGCCGCACGCAGTCCATGCAGGTACGCGTACAGCTTCCCCGTTTCCTCCGAAGCCTTCGGGTCGACCAGCCGGATCACCGGAGGAACGGACAGCTCCGAAAGTTTCACCTGCCCAACGGGCAGCCGATAAACCTGCTCGGCGGCAGGAGCCGCCTCCGCAGCAGATAGGGCGGGAACGCCCAGCCAGATTGCTGCCGGCAGCAGCAGCGCAGCGATCCGCTTGCCATTCATTGACCGCATATGCCAAAATCACTCCTTTGGAACAGCTCTTGAGGAACTGTCGAAAAAAAACACTCCCATCTATGTTCAGAGTGCCCATAGATGAGAGTGCTGCCAAATGACACATCCTGATTACAGGGTCTTCGACTCCTCCGCCGCAGCCGTGCTTGCCGCCGCGGTTCCATTGATCTGCGAGGACAGATTGTCGAAACGCTTCATGATCTCCGCATAGGTATCCTTTGTGATCTGAGGCATATCCTTTGCACCCGTTGCGTCCTTGAACTCGACGCCGGCCTGCTTGAAGCCCTCCTCGACTGCCGCACGCATCTTTTCCAGCTTGTCCGGATCTCCTCCCGCAATCGTCGATGCGAGATCAAAGATGCGCGTTGCCACAGCGTCCACTGACCAGTCGCCGCCCTCGCCGACTGCCTTCGCCGCCTCCTCGGGCGTCGTGGCAACCGCCGGAAGCGCAAAGCGATCCGTCGTGATCAGCGTGCCATCGAAGTTCAGCGCACTGATATTATCATCCAAGAAGCCCTGCAACTTCACATTTTGCGCGGTGAGCGTCTTGATCATGAGCTCCTGGCTCTTCGCAATGCCCTCCTTCAGGATATCCACCTGCTCAGCGGTCAATCCCTTCACACCATCGGAAGCCTTCTGCGCCGCATCCTCGATATCGACGGAATAAGCCTCACCTGCATTGAGTCCCGCAGCCTGCGTTGTCTGGGTGGCATCCGCTGCCGCACTCGTCTTTGCTTTTGTCGTGGATGCCGTCTGATAAGCAGCTATCCCCGACTGCACATTTGACAAAGTCCCTACATCCATGTTCATCTTCCTCCTTCGTACATTCTAGGAATCGTTTCCCAGATTCCCGTGTGGTAAAACGCAGACAATCCTGCTATTTATATTATCGCAGATTTGGAAGGAAAAAGAAAGGGGTTTTTAAAATATTTATCAGTATTTCTTCAGTCCTTCATCTGCATCCGACGGGTTCTTGCGGATATGCTCCTTATACTTCTCATACTCCTCCAGGAAGTTCTTGTCCTCCGTGGCCTCCATCTGCTTTGCCAGTGTCGCGACGGCTCCGATGCGCACAATCTCGTTGAGATCGAAATTTTCCAGCAGATACTTGATGGCATCCACCTGATCCTCCATGGTGTCATGGTCATCCGTCACAAAGCGATTGAGCAGCAGCAGGTCGAAAATCTGCTGCTCCAGATTGGACCATTCCAGCGCCACGCCCGCATTGCTGCGCGGCGACCTGTCAGCGATTTTCCATTCATGCAGATCCCCGCCCGCGATATCCGGGATATACACATCATCCTCATTGTCGTCAAATTTCATCTTTTCATCCAACATACTGCTTCCTGCTACTAAAAACATAGACAAAAGTGTATATGTCTTAGAAATATTCCTTGTTCA
>CALGGN010000408.1 GCA_937915915.1 uncultured Selenomonas sp.
CATCAAGAGAAGACAAACTTCAGGCGTTAAAAGATGTTCAAAGTTCTTATGATTCATCGAAATCGCTACCATATTCATCAAACAAAGAATCAATGGGGAAAATTTTCTCTATATCATCTCTAGTGAGCGTATATTTTCCCAAAAGAATGGCTGCCTCTTGGGAAGTTAAACCGAGTTTCGTCTTCAACTCATATATATCGGCAAGATCATTTACATCACAATTCCATGTCTTAGCAACATCTTCAATTGTCCAACCCAAGACCATACGACGTCGAACAAATACGGACAATTTGTAGAAGAAATCTTCTTTTTCGTTGTCGGAATTAAAGGTGAGCGTATATCCATTGACATCCGCCAACTGGAAAGATTCGGAATCCGCTTTTAGAGTTGCGCCCGAATCCTGGAACACCGATGAAGTAAATATTTCTACAAATTCGTCATAGGTCAGTTTCGCATGGTCAAGTATAAACGCCAAATTACAGAGGACATCGTACCAATGGCAACTAGATTCAATTTGTCTAGACTTGTCCGGGAAGAAAAGACCTAAGTTCCCGTAATCTTCTAGCCCCCATAAATCGGCCTTGCCATAGGTTAAGTTTCCGGTTTCTTCAACTTTTAGGGTTTCAGATTGGTTCCCGTCCAGTAGGAGAGCCTTGTTGCCTATTTCGTGTAATTTTGAAGCAACTGTCGCAAAATCTAGCGATAGGCTTTTCAAAATGGCAGAAACCTTCTCCCTTTCAAAATTTTTCGGAAGATTCATCGGGTAGCATTTGCTGGAAAGTGCTGCCATGGCGTTACTTTCTACGCTCTCATTTCCAGATGCCCACGGACAAGGATTCGCTCTCAAATCTTGAACAGTCGCCCCTTCAGGAGTTTGATTACAAAGAGGAATTGCCCTTTGACTCACATGACTTTTGGAAACAAGGCTTTCCAATAGTTCAATGGCGAGGTCTATGGTCGGGAGCGACACTTCCGCATTGGCCTTTGTCATTTTCAATTCTAGAACATCTGGGCGGCGGCTAATGAAGCGGCTGTAAGCATGCCCTTGTTTCAAAAACTCCAACAGATCTAACAGATATGCCGAAGCACTCAAAATGGACTGATTCTGCGTTCCTGAATTACGATTAATTCTTCCAAAAAGAGTTTTCCAGTTGGCATAACTCTTGCTCTGTAGGCGTTGAGTCGCAACGTTCCTTGAATTTGAAAGATTTTTTCGCATAGTCCTTTTCGGGCTTGAAACGGCATTATCTTGGCGTAATCCACGAGGCAACGATATAATCGCATCGTCAGCCTCATTCAGACTGCCATGAAAACGTTCAATGTCAAGCGTCGCGTTGGCAACAAAGTTTTTGGCCAACCGGTGAATGTTTGCGGCAAGTTCCTTGTCCCCCATGCCAAGGCCATGTTCCGCAACAAATCGTTCCTCATCAATTAAAGCAATTTTTGCAGCGGAATCAAAATTGTTCTTGATAAGGTATGCAATGGCCTCAGGGTCATTTGTCAACCGGTAAAGGCGCTGAAGCGTCCGTATTTGTTCCTTTTCGCTTTCCGTTGCTGTTGCCTCTGGAATTTGGTCATCTTGTTCATGAGCGGCAGCAGAATTGTTTAGGAAAGTATCTAAATCGGAACTATTTAGGTCAAAGTCCTTCCAGGCTTCAGAATCCCTTAATTTGGCAAACAGATCATGCCAGGGTTTTTCTGCGGCATCTGTCGTTGAAAAGGATTCCAGAATATCTGTATTTAAGTCGGCCTGGGGATACTTCGCTTTAAGACGGTCCTTTAATGTGCGGACTGCTATTTGGAACTGCTCGTTAGATTCAGTTCCAGGAAAAAATTCTATTGGCAAATAAAGCGGCGCATCCTTACACCAAATATGATAACGAGTCGTAGTGTATCCAAGAGATGTTTCCCAGAATCCACGGGTGTTATAGTGTAACAAAAGAATATCTTCTAATTTATGTATGTCAGTATACGAGGAATTGGTTTTTATTGTTTGGTATGCACAAACAACTAGGTCGGAATACCAATTACAAAAATCAGCAAGGTCGACCAATAATTCTAAATCATCTACCACAGATTCTTCTAGAATACCAGAATCTTTCTTCAATTTCGCAATCAAATCACGATAATTTGACCCTGCCTCAACATACTCCCTTAAAAGATACGAATGCTCTGTTTTCTTACTTTCTAACAAACTGAGTTTTGGACGTCCTGTCTTCCCTTTTTTTGGAAACGCACTAACATTTCCAGTCGCATCGCTATCTCTATATAAATCAAGTTCATTTGTTAGGAGTAGATAGAAGAAGAAATACGGGGAAAACGTATCTTCTTGTTCTTGTGCAATTTCATCAGATGTCTGTAAATTCATCCAAATACAATTCTTAAATTCGTCTGCACTCAAAGAGGCACTTATGATATTTTCTTTCAACGCTTTTTTAGTTTCTCTTGAGCACTCATCAACACCAAGAGAGAGTAAAGTAGACAAATCAACAATACCGCAGTCAACAACTATGGGATAAAGATATTGAGCATTCAAGTAGACAATATGTTGTTCTGAGGTAAGTCTGGCATACTCCTCTTGAGAAATCCTCCCCTGATTCAAAGCATCCTGATACTTTGCTTTGAAGCTCAATTCAATATTTTTCACAGTTACTGTCAATTCATGAGCCAGTTGGAATGCTTTAAAATACGCCCGCACTTTTTCTTCCGTCAAACTTTCACGACCAACAACTAGTGGCAATCGGGTCACATTCTCAAGGAATTCCGCAATTTTATCCTGCTTACTGTATTTGACGGTTTCGGTATTCGATATTATGGTCTGGTAGTAAATTTGCAACAAATCGTCAAGCGCTTCAAACTCTGATTTGTAAGGTTTGTCCGTCTCAAGGTCTAGAACAAAATTAATCTCTTGGACAGATTGCCCATTAAAAACTAGAGGGGCCGAATAAAAACTCCTTGGTTGGCCGCTACTCGGAGTTGTGCCACCTTTTGCGTAATGAACCTCGGCATACAAAGAGGCCTTGTCTTTTCCCCTAGCGACATTGCTATCAAGTTTAAGTCCTTGCGGAATCGCAGAAGCCCTATAGTCAATTTCATAATGTCCGAAAGTATCCGGAACTACGGGGGTGCCCAACATGACCTTGATAAACTTACCAGATTTATCACCCGAAACGTTGTCAATCGTTTCCTGATAATAGAGACAGAATGCTGCAACTGTAATATCATCTTTCAATGGGTAATTTAGGGTGTTCTTGACCGTCCCATAGACCTTACAGTCTTCATTAGTCAACGAATCAGGAACGGAGCCCAAGGGTATATTCACAACCTGATTAACCGACACAGGGTCTGGAACATTATATGTCGTAAGACTACGCCCCTGTGAATCCCGCACGATAATCTGGAGATTCGGTGCGCTTCTTGCCGCACCTTGTTTTTGGAATGCCGATTTTGGATACGAACAGGAAAAATAGCCCTTTGTATTCAGAGAGGCTTGAGTCAAAAGCGTCGTCTGCCCATTCCAGATATCATTTATTTCACAGGATAGGTTAAAAGAAAGCTGCCAATCCTCTATGATTTGATTTGAGATGTTTGTAATGCACAGAGTGGCTGTATAACCCGTCCCCCAATCGTTAGTCACAACATAGCTGATATCATAATTCTGTTTTGGAACAACTTGCTTGGACACTGCCAGTTCGCAGATTTCAGGAAACCCGTTAAAGCTTTCAGCTGCAACAAAACCGAAGTTTATGCTTTCACCCACAGGAATATCTTGGTTCCAACCAAGGTTTTTGAATATTGTATTCCGAGACGGATTGTTTTCCAAAGTGCTTTCCAGTCCACCGCTTTCATCTGCGCTGACAATCTGCGCATTCCATAGATTCTGTATCTGTGGAAGCTGTGAGAAGGATATGTGCCAGTTTTCAATAGATTCATCCGAGGTATTCTGTACAGTAATTGTCGCCATGTAGCCGCCCTCCCAACTGTTATTTAATGAAAATTTGACGTTGCATCTGTCATAGAACCATGTCTTTTCTCTTTCAGACTCTGCCGTTTCATGCGCTTCGGCTCTCACGCTATTAAATGGTTGCGCCCTCATATCCACAGATACGATCAACAACGCGCCTGTCACTAACATACAGAGCAATCTGGTAAATTTTCCAATTCTTTTGTTCATTGATTTTCCTCCCCTTCTCGCAATCACATTTCTGACTTTACATTTTATAAAACAAAATTATATGTCATTATAATATTATTATTATTCAGGGTATTCGTCAATATAACAAATAAATTTTATAATAGCAAGACGCCGAACTAAAATTTGGTAGCGTTTCGCATTTATTATACCATCGTATATATGAAAAAACTTTCCTATTTGGAAGCAACCAGAACAAATAAAATCAAAATAAACTATTTTAATTTAATTTATTCGACGACGCTGCTTGACATTCAGTCATTTCATGGTAAGATATATAGTTGTAGGATTGGCTTGCGATAGAATTTTTCAGAGCGAAGGTGCTCCCAAATGGGAGACCCTCGCTCTTTTTTATTACCGGAGAAAACGGAGGAATAAAATATGGTTAAATATGTGTTTGTAACCGGCGGCGTCGTGCCCGGTCTGGGAAAAGGGATCACAGCCGCATCGCTGGGAAGACTCTTGAAAGCGAGGGGTTATAAAGTGACCATGCAGAAATTTGATCCCTACATCAACATTGACCCCGGCACCATGAACCCGATCCAGCACGGTGAGGTTTTCGTCACTGACGACGGATGCGAAACCGATCTGGATCTTGGACATTACGAGCGCTTTATCGACATCAACCTTTCGAAGCATTCCAATATCACGACGGGAAAGGTATATTCGACCGTGTTGAACAAGGAGCGCAAGGGTGATTATCTTGGCAGCACGGTGCAGGTCATCCCGCATATCACGAATGAGATCAAACAGCGCGTCTATGATGTGGCGGCAGCGGATGGCGCGGATGTGGTCATCACGGAGATCGGCGGCACGGTGGGCGACATCGAAAGCCTGCCCTTTTTGGAGGCGATCCGTCAGGTCAAGAAAGAGGTCGGCAAATACGATACGCTCTATATCCATGTGACGTTGCTGCCCTATATCTCTGCGGCAGGGGAACTCAAGACCAAGCCGACGCAGCACAGCGTGAAGGAATTGCGCGCTATCGGGATCCAGCCGGATATTTTGGTGTGCCGTGCGGATCAGCCGATTTCCAAGGATATGCGTGAAAAGATCGCGCTGTTCTGCGATGTGGATGCGAATGCCGTCATCGAGAACCGAACGGCTTCCACCATCTACGAAGTCCCGCTGATGATGCAGCAGGAAGGGCTGGACAAGATCGCGCTGGAAAAGCTGCACATGGATTACAGCCCTGCGAATATGAGCGAGTGGGAAAAGCTGGTCTACAAGATCAACCATCCGGAAAAGAAGGTCAAGATCGCTGTGGTCGGCAAGTACGTGGAATTGCCGGATGCCTATATCTCCGTGACGGAGGCCCTGCATCACGCGGGCATTGCGAACAACGCATCCGTGAAGATCCAGTGGGTGAACGCGGAGAAAATCGAGGCTGCGGACACGGATCTCGATGAGGTGTTCGTGGGCTGCAAGGGGATTCTGGTGCCGGGCGGCTTCGGGGACCGGGGGGTCGAGGGCAAGATCCGTGCCATCCGGTATGCGCGTGAGCATAAGCTCCCGTTCCTCGGGCTGTGCCTCGGCATGCAGTGCGCGGTCATTGAGTTCGCGCGCCACGTCTGCGGCATGGCGGACGCGCACAGCACGGAGTTCAATCCGGAGACCGGGCATCCCGTGATCGCCCTCATGGATTCGCAGCTCGGTGTTGTGGACAAGGGCGGCACGATGCGCCTTGGGGCGTATCCCTGCAAGATCACGGAGGATACGCATACGGCGGAAGCCTATGGGAAGCCGGAGGTGCAGGAGCGTCACCGCCATCGCTTCGAGTTCAACAATGACTATCGGCAGCAGCTCACGGATCGGGGCATGGTCATTGCGGGAACTCTGCCGGATGACAGTTTGGTGGAGGTCGTAGAGGTCAAGGATCATCCGTGGTTTGTGGGCTGCCAGTTCCATCCGGAGCTGAAATCCCGCCCGAACCATCCCCACCCGCTGTTCCGCGACTTCGTAAGAGCCTCGCTGCAGGTAACGGCGCAGAAATAAAAGAACGTCATGTGGATCCTCGCAGAAAATTTTTCTGCGAGGAAGTTTTTTCTTGGCAGGAATTCCCTTTCTCTTAGCGAACTATGAGAGTATAGGGTAGTGGATTTGCAGATTTTGCAGGAAGGAGGGAGTCCGGTGCTTCTCGATACGATTTGCGCGGTGGCGCTTTATTGCCAACGTTGTGGACAGGTTCATATCCAGGATGTTCCGTATTTCATTGGTCAGGGTGAACGTGTCTTGCGCTGTCCGAACTGCTCGCACGAGCAGGCGGAAATTGCGCTGCGCCCGCAAAGAGGCCTGGTGCTGCGGATTCCCTGCGGTGTCTGCGGGACGGAGTCCCGTCTTAGCTACTCCATGCAGCAGCTCCGGAAGCTCCGCTTTGAAAAAATCTACTGCCATGGGGATCAGTTTGAGCTTGGATACATCGGACGCTGGCAGACCATCGCGGAATTTCTGGATTTCAATGCGGCGGAGTTCGATGCGCTCCATCCGGGCGAGGGAGATAATTTCATGGCGAAGCAGCAGATCTTGCTGGAAGCGGTGAACCGCGTGCACGATCTGGCGGAGGCACGCCAGTTTTCCTGCCATTGCGGAAGCCATGAGTTTTCCGCGGGCATCGTGGAGGACTCCATTTTGCTGGAATGCGTGAGTTGCGGCAGCTACACGATGCTCCGTGCGGAGTGCACGGAGGATCTTCAGCGTCTGCTGCCGGGGATGGAGCTGAACTTCCTGCAGCCGGATATGATCTGGAACAGATAACGGCAGGAATCGAATAGGGCAAATGAGCCGAAAGGACTCTCAAGGGCAGTCATTGTCAGGGGAGTCCTGTTTTGGCGTGAACGGGAGAATGGGAAAAGGATGCACTCACTTTTGGCAGCATTGCTGCAGGATCCGGTGGTACGGGATGTCAGGAATTGTTTTGCGGGAAATACGCAGTCGCTGGTTTATGGGCTGGCAGGGTCGCAGAAGCATGCGGTGTTCGCGGCGTGCTATGCGGACGCGCCGCGCCCCTTGATCCTTTTGACGCATCAGCATGAGAGCCTTTCGGACTGGCGGCAGGATCTCCATGCGCTGCTTCCGGGTACGGAGGTGCTGGAGCTGCCGGAGCTGGATGCCATGGATGTGCAGGCGACGGCGAAGGGCATCGAACTTTCCGCGCGCCGCATGGAGGTGCTTGGACACCTGATGCGCGGGGAGAACTGCATCGTGCTGGCCGAGGCGGCCGCTGCCGTCCAAAAGGGCATGAGCCGTGCGGAATTCGAGCGCATGAGCATTTCGATTTCCCTGGGGGATGTCCTGCCAAGGGAAAAGCTGCTGGAACGGCTGGTGCAGCTTGGCTATGAGCATGCGCCCGAGGTGGAGCGGATCGGGCAGTTCAGCGCACGCGGCGGGATCGTGGATGTCTTTCCAGTAAATTCCTTGGTTCCGCAGAGGATTGAGTTCTTTGATGATGAGGTGGATTCGATCCGTGATTTTGACGCGGAGTCGAAGCGCTCTATCCGCAATGTGAGCAGGATTTCCATTTTTCCGTTGGCGCAGACAGACAAGAGCGGAAGGCCGGAGCTGTTCCTGAATTATCTGTCGGAGGGCGGGACGGTGATCTTCGACGAGCCGATGCGCATCCGCGAGCAGATACGGAAGCTTACGAAGGAGAACCCGGAAATACGGAAGAATATTTTTCGATGGGAAGATTTGCTGGAGGCGGCGGCAGAGCATAATGTCATTTACGCGGCATGGATGCTGCAGCAGATCCATGGGGCGGAGCCAAGGAATGATATCGGGTTCACCGTCACGAGCATGACGCCGTTCCAGCGGCAGATGAACCTGTTCGAGGATGAGGCAGGCCGCTGGCTTTCGCAGAAATATAAAACGCTGGTGCTGCTGGGGGACAGGCAGAAGCTGGACAATCTGCATGACCTGCTGGCGAGGAGAGGCATCGCGTCCGCAGAGCTGCCCGCGGGGCACCTGCCTTCAGACCGTCGGCTGAATCTTCAGGTCGGCGACTTTTCCACGGGGTTTGAACTGGCTTCGGCGAAGCTGGTCGTGGTGACGGAAAAGGATATTTTCGGCAGGCAGAAGAAACGCATGCCGCGCGCCGCGGCGAGTTCGGGGGAAAGGATCGCTCATTTCCGTGATATCAAGCCGGGGGATTATGTGGTGCATGTGAACCACGGCATCGGGAAGTATCTGGGGGTGGAAACCCTGGAAGTGGGAGGGGTCCACAAGGATTATCTGCACATCAAGTACGGCGGGGACGACAAGCTCTTCGTGCCTACGGATCAGGTGCAGTATCTCCAGAAATATATCGGCGGCGAGGGGGAGATCCCGCGCCTGCATCGCATGGGCGGCACGGAATGGGTGAAGGCAAAGGCAAGGGCCAAGGCATCGGTCGAGGATATTGCCCACAAGCTCATTGATATCTACGCGCGCCGCAAAAAGGCGGAAGGGTTCGCGTTTTCGGCGGATGACAACAGCCAGCGGGAGTTCGAGGATGCTTTCCCCTATGAGGAGACGCCGGATCAGCTTCAGGCCATCGCGGAGATCAAGGCGGATATGGAAAAGCCGAAGCCGATGGATCGTCTGCTCTGCGGCGATGTGGGCTTCGGGAAGACGGAGGTGGCACTGCGGGCGGCTTACAAGGCGGTCATGGACGGCAAGCAGGTGGCGGTCCTCGTGCCTACGACGGTGCTCGCACAGCAGCATTATCAGACCTTCCGCCAACGATTCATGGAGTTCGGACCGAATATCGATGTAATCTGCCGCTTCCGCACGGCGAAGGAGCAGCGGGAGACGCTGGCGAAGACGGCGGAGGGCAAGGTGGACATCCTCATCGGCACCCATGCCATTCTGAATCAAAAAAAGGTGCAGTTCAAGGATTTGGGACTTTTGATCGTGGATGAGGAGCAGCGTTTCGGCGTGAAGCAGAAGGAGAAGATCCGAAGCCTTGCCGACGGCATTGATGTGCTCACGCTTTCCGCGACGCCGATTCCGAGGACGCTCCACATGTCTCTGGTGGGTGCGCGCGATATGAGCGTCATCGAGACGCCTCCTGCGGAGCGGTTCCCGGTGCAGAGCTATGTGGTAGAGAACCGGGACACGGTGCTCGCGACGGCAATCAAGCGTGAGATGAAGCGCGGCGGCCAGATCTATTTCATCTACAACCGTGTGGAGACCATTGAGCGCATGCGGGCCCATTTGGAGGAGATCGTGCCGGAGGCCCGCATCCAGACGGCGCATGGGCAGATGCCGGAGGAACTGCTGGAGCGCGTGATGATGGATTTCTATGAGGGCTCCTATGATATCCTTTTGGCAACCAGCATTGTGGAAAACGGGCTGGATGTGGCAAACGCGAATACGATCATCATCTACAATGCGGATCATTTCGGGCTTTCGCAGCTCTACCAGATGCGGGGACGCGTGGGGCGGTCGCATCGGATGGCTTTCGCATATTTCGTCTATCAGGCGGATAAGGTGCTGACGGAGACGGCGGAGAAGCGGCTGCAGGCCATGAAGGAGTTCGCGGAACTGGGGGCGGGCTTCAAGATCGCGATGCGGGATCTGGAGATCCGGGGCGCGGGAAATCTCCTGGGCTCCCAGCAGCATGGGCACATTGCGAGCGTTGGCTTTGAGATGTATTGCAGGTTGTTGGAGGAGGCGGTGGATGCGCTGCGGGATAAGCGACCCGTGGAGCAGAAGCCGGAGCCGTCCATTTCCATCCAGGTGGAAGCCTATATCGACGGCGGCTATATCAGCGATGCGATGCACAAGATGGAAATCTATCAGCGTATTGCGGCGATCCGCAAGGATGAGGAAATCAAGCAGCTCTTGGATGAGCTTATCGATCGGTTCGGGGAACCGACCGCAACCGTCATGAACCTTCTGGCAGTGGCACGCGTCAAGAACTATGCGAGGGATTTGGGAGTAAAATCCCTGCAGGAAAAACAGGATGTTCTGGAACTGACGCTCTGGGAAAAGCATGCCATCGAGGCAAGGATGCTGCAGAAGCTCGCTGCCGTCCTTGGGTGCAATGTGAAGATCCTGCCCTTGCAGCATATGATCCGCATCCGCCTTGTTCCGCAGTACAAAAAGAAGATACTGGGACTCGCGACGCGCGCCCTCATGCTGCTCGCAGGAGATGAAACGGCGTTCGTGCCGAAGCAGAAGAAGGCTGTGCGCAAGGCAGCGGCAAATGCCTAGTGTACTGACACATTGATAATTGGACAAATATGTGCTGGATATGTCGCCAGA
>CALGGN010000409.1 GCA_937915915.1 uncultured Selenomonas sp.
GTACAAAGAACCGGACAGCGAGGAATCCCAGAAAAGTCTCAACAAACTCTGTGTCCGTCTGGTGTTCTGCCTCTATGCCGAAGATGCCGCCATTTTCGGCAAGCGGAACATGTTCCATGACTATCTCATGGGGTTCCACGACAAAAATATCCGCAAGGCGCTCATTGACTTGTTTGAAACGCTCTCCACGCCTATGGAGGAACGCGACCCGTATATGGACGCCGAACTGGCGGCCTTTCCCTATGTGAACGGCGGTTTGTTTGAGGATAACCGCGCCGACTTGCAACGCCAAATCCCCCAACTGACCGACGAGATTCTCTCCCTTCTGCTCAAAAATGCCAGCGCGGATTTCGATTGGAGCGGCATATCGCCCACCATCTTCGGCGCGGTTTTCGAATCGACCCTCAATCCAGAAACCCGACGCAAGGGTGGGATGCACTACACGAGCATACCCAATATCCACAAGGTCATTGACCCGCTCTTTTTGGATGGACTCAAGCGGGAATTTGAGGATGTGAAATCCATCAAGACGGTCAAATTACGGAAACAAAAGCTCTCCGATTTTCAGCAGAAACTGGCCTCACTGACTTTTCTGGACAGCTCCTGCGGCTCCGGAAATTTTCTCACGGAAAGCTATATTTCTCTTCGCCGTTTGGAGAACGAAGTCATCAGCGAACTTCAGAACGGGGAGATTTCCTTCGGCTTCGAGGGGGAGCACAATCCCATCAAGGTAAGCATTTCCCAGTTTTACGGCATCGAAATCAATGACTTCGCCGTGACGGTGGCAAAGACGGCTCTGTGGATCGCCGAGAGCCAGGCCATGCAGGAAACGGAGAACATCATCCACCTGAACCTTGACTTCCTACCGCTGAAAAGTTACTCGAACATTGTGGAGGGAAACGCCCTGAGGATGGATTGGAATGATGTGGTGCCAAAGGAGAGGTTGGACTACATCATGGGGAATCCTCCCTTCGTAGGCTATTCGCTCCAATCCAAGGAGCAGAAGGCTGACATTTTGTCGGTTTATGTGGATGAAAAAGGCACTCCCTACCCCAAGGCGGGAAAAATCGATTATGTGTCTGGATGGTATTTCAAAGCGGCTCAATTCATGCAAGGGACGAATATCCGCACGGCCTTTGTCTCCACCAATTCTATCACCCAAGGGGAACAGGTAGCGGACGTATGGCAACCCCTTTATGAACGGTTCGGCATACAGATTGACTTCGCCCATCGCACCTTTCGGTGGGATAGCGAATCCAACAGCAAGGCACATGTGCATGTGGTGATTATCGGTTTCCACGATAAGCAGGACAATTCCGTCAAACGGCTGTACGCCGGGGAAAATATGCAGGAAGCGGAAAACATCAGCCCCTATTTGGTGGCGGCTCCTACCGTATTCCTGTCTGCCCGTTCCAAGCCTCTATTCCCCGTACCGAATATGCTGAACGGCGGCAAACCTGCCGAGGGAGGCAATCTGATTTTAACGGTGGAGGAACGGGATGTGCTGGTCAAAGCGGAGCCTGCCGCTGAAAAATTCTTGCGACCCTTCATGATGGGAAAGGATTTCATTGACCGTAAACCTCGCTATTGCCTGTGGCTCGTGGGCGCAAATCCGGCAGACATCAAAAAATGCCCCAGTGTCTTGAAGCGCATTGAGGCTGTGAGGGAATTTCGGCTGGCCAGCAAGAAACCTGCCACCCAGAAAAAAGCGGAAACGCCAACTTTATTTGATGAGGTACGGGAATGCAAATCAAGCTATATTGCACTTCCCAAGGTTTCCTCTGAGCAGCGACGTTATATCCCCATGGATTATCTGGATGCAAGCATCATTCCCGGCGACATGCTCTTTATGATTCCCGATGCCGACTTGTATTTGTTTGGCGTACTGACAAGCAACGTCCACATGGCGTGGATGCGGGCAGTTTGTGGAAGAATGAAAAGCGATTACCGATATTCCAATTCTGTAACCTACAATAATTTTCCCTGGCCATCCCCTAACGAGAAGCAACGTACAACCATTGAAAAAACTGCACAAGGAATCCTCAATGCCAGAAACATATATCCTACTGCAAGTCTTGCTGACCTCTACAGTGAAAGTCTCATGCCGCCGGAACTCCGCAAAGCCCACCAAGCCAATGACAGGGCTGTGATGTCAGCCTATGGTTTCGATGTGGGGAGCATGACCGAGGCGGGATGTGTGGCGGAATTGATGAAGATGTATCGGACGCTTGGGGAGCAGACGGTGAAGGCATAACTTCCCTGTACGGTGTATTGCTCTGCATGACTTTCTATATTTGCAAGAGGATGGAGGATAATGAATCAACATGAAATGACCGCATTGGATGCTTATTTGAACCGTGCATATAAGATTATCATTTTGATGGCACCTATGGCAGCGATGATGTCAGCGGTTTGCTTTACCATTTTCAAATTCATAGGATGGTATGCAGATGTAAATACAACCGCCCTTATCATCTTTGACATATCCAATGTGATATACACCTCCGTAGCAATTTGGCTCTTTCGTACCTGCATCGGAGAGGACGGATTGCTGCGAAGGGATAGATTGAAAATTGGCAAAGTGTTTATTACCACAGTCATCCTGATACAATGGAATTTTATCTCTTACATGATACCGGCAAGAGAGTGGTGGGCTTTTGCTTTTTTCTTTATCGTGTTGGCCGTTTTTTTCTTTGACATGAAGATGATGGCCGTTGTTTCCGGCGGAATCATAACATCCATCATCGTCTCATGGTTGATTCGTGCGGACAGTCTGATGATGTTGTCCGCAGATTATTTCATGCCGGATCTCATCCTGCGGATCATCTGTATTTCTCTGACATCATCAACATTGTTTGCATTGACGCACTTCGGCGGGAAATTTCTTGTGGAAGAACTGGAAAAATATGTCAATTACGATACCCTTACCCATCTTTTGACCCGCAGGAGCATGGGAAACTACCTACAGGCAGCCCATGAACACGCAGAGACAGGCAAGACGACCTTTTGCCTGATGCTGATGGACATTGATGATTTCAAGAAGGTCAACGACACCTACGGCCACGATTGCGGGGATGAGGTGCTGCGATATGTCGCCGGTGTCGTGTCCACCGGCGTGAGGAAAAACGACCATGTTTTCCGTTGGGGCGGCGAAGAGATCCTCGTCCTGCTGAACGCGGACGAGGCAAAGGCAGTTGCCGCGGCAGAACGCATACGGCATGACATTGAGAAAGATGTTGTGAACTATCGTGACGAAGTGAGCGTCCATGTTACGGTTACCATTGGCATTTCCGCTTACCGTGGAGGAACCTCCATACAGGATATGATGGATGACGCCGATGCAAAGCTCTATTACGGGAAACGGCACGGGAAGAATCAAGTCGTCAGCAAGCTGCCCGCGGATGCTGAGATAGGAAAATAACGGGCGCATTGGCAAGGATGTTCTCGATCGTTTTTCTTTAGGAACTGATGGTAAAAGGGTGTGCAAAATGACCGCCAAGGCAGGAATAGAAGGGAGCGGGTGACGAACTCTTACCTGAGAGAATTATGATGGGGAGGTTATGCAATGTCATTAACTTAATGCACAGTGCCGAGACCACCCCGCCCTTCGGGCACCCCTCCAC
>CALGGN010000410.1 GCA_937915915.1 uncultured Selenomonas sp.
CACCACGCTCCTTCACTGGGACAAATACTGCTGCTCCAACCTCTTCCTGTCAATCTTCCCATGCAAATTCTCAGGAAAACGCTGCATTTGAACATAACGTCCCGGAACCATATACTTGGGCAGCTTGGTCTTCAGCTCATCCCGCACTTCCTTGTCAATTTTCTCCGGCGCTTCATAACAAAGAACAATCCTCTTGTGCTCTCTGTCATAAATACAGCAAGTTCGTCCCACCATATCCAGCGCATTGGCGGCGGTCTCGATATCCCCAAGCTCGATGCGGTAGCCCATGTGCTTGATCTGGAAGTCCTTCCTGCCGCAGAAGACGATCTGCCCCTCTGCGTCATATCTCACCAAATCGCCGGTGCGGTAAATCTTTTCCGGATAGGCAGTGTTCAGCGGGTTCTGCACGAAAACTTCCGCCGTCTTTTCCGGATTGTTGTAATAGCCCAGGGCCAGGCAGGTCCCTCTCACGCAAAGCTCGCCTGTTTCATCGGTCCCGGAGACCAGCCCATCTTTTTCGTTCAATACCAGCACTCCCGTATTGGGGAAGGGCCTGCCGATGGGGACAGCCTCATCCAGCCCGTACTTTCTCCGCACCGGAAAATATGTGCAGTTCACGGTGATTTCCGTGGGGCCGTAGCCGTTGTAGAATTTTGTCTCCGGCAGATGCTCCATCCAGTAGTTCAGCACCTTGATGGGGATGACTTCCCCGCCAAAGACCACATGCTTCAGAAATTTCGGCTTGGCATGCTTCATGCCCTTCAGATTGGCGACCACACTGAGCGTGGCAACCGCCCAGAAGCAATGGGTCACCCTTTTCTCGGTAAGGTAGGCAACCAGCTTCACCGGGAAGGAGAATAGTTCCTTCGGGATGATTTGAACCGTGCAACCGTTCAGCAGGGATGGATATATGTCCTTTACGGACATATCAAAGTCAAAGGACGATTGATTGCCACAGATGGACTCCGGAGTAATATCAAAGGCATCTCGATAAGCATGAGCCAGATCAATGACAGAGCGATGGCTCACCATCACCGCCTTGGGAGTGCCGGTGGAACCGGAGGTGAAGATGGCGTAGAGGGGGTCGGTGTCGATGGCGTCACTGCGAATGCGGGAAAGCATTCCATCATTTGTTTCTGTCCCGCTTGCTTCCTGAAAATCATAGAAAGGATAGGGGAGACCTTCCATAAGATCTTTGTCCCCTGCAAGGCCAAGTATTGCCCCCGGCTGGAGGGTATCCAGCATTGTTTTGATGCGATCCCTCGGCAGCTCCCTGTTGAGCGGCACATAGAAATTGCCGCTGTACACTACCCCCAGGAACATGAGGACGCTTTCCACATCCCTGCCTATCCAAACCGCAACGGGCT
>CALGGN010000411.1 GCA_937915915.1 uncultured Selenomonas sp.
GATGGCGGCCGCCACGGGCTCCTCGATGATGGTCACCTCACGGGCGCCCGCCTTGTAGGTGGCGTCCTCCACCGCGCGCTTTTCGACCTCGGTCGCCCCGGTGGGGATGCAGATGGAAATGCGCGGCTTGCGGAGCGTGCGGCGCCCCACAGCCTTGGTGATAAAGTATTTCAGCATCTTTTCCGTGACGATGTAATCGGAAACGACGCCCTGCCTGAGCGGCCGGACGGCGGATATATTGCCGGGGGTGCGCCCGATCATCTTGCGGGCCTCCTCCCCGATGGCAACGATCTCCTGGGAATCGCGGTCGTAGGCCACGACCGTCGGTTCCTTTAACACGATGCCCTTTTCCTTTATGTAGACCAGAATGCTGGCGGTACCCAGATCAATGCCGATATCCATAGAGACGGTCTCCCTTTTTCACCCCGAAAGTGCAGAAAAAACGTTCCGCCCGCGGAGGCGGAACGAATCAGACGGTTCAGTGTCTTTATTTTAAGGGGTGGATGGGCAAATGTAAAGCGGAATTTCACCCCGGCACTTATTTTTCCTGCCGCGGCCCGCGCACTTATTTGATCAGCTGCTGCATGAGCGCCTGGGCGTTTGCGACAAAGCGGGTCATCTCCTCCGGCGTTAAGGTCTTGTGGCCAAGCAGGGCCAGATCGTAGAGCTGCTCGGCAATCAGCGCGGCGTTTTTGCTCTTCGGATGCGCCATCAGATACTGCACCAGCTCGTTGCCGCTGTTCAGGATGAGGGTCTCATCGGTGGGCAGCTCGGTCTCGCTCAGGCCGTACATCTTCATCATTTCCTGCATGCGGCGGCCGTCCTCGGACATGGTCATGAGCGAGGCGACGGACGGATCCTTCAGGCTCTCGACCCTGACATCGAGCTCCTCGTCATCGAGGACCTTGCGGAACAGGCTCACGAGCTTCTCGCTGTCTGCCTTTTTCTGCTCGGTCTCCTCCGTCTCTTCCTTGAAGGTTGTCTGGATCACGCCTGCGCGAGTGCCGCCGATGCCGCGCGCATAAGCCAGCGCAACGTCGAAGCACTTGCCTGTCGCATCCTGCTCCACAGCGAATACGTCAGGAACGCCGCCGCCCTCAACGAAAGTACGGCGCACAAGATGACCGGGGCCCTTCGGAGCGACCATGAACACATCTACATCTGCAGGAGGAACGATCTGCTTGAAGTGGATGTTGAAGCCATGCGCGAAGGCAAGAGCGCTGCCGGACTTGAGGTTCGGCGCGATCTCGTTCTTATACACATCCGCCTGCTTTTCATCTGGGATCAGGATCATCGTGATATCCGCAGACTTGACAGCATCCGCCACAGACAGCACCTTCAGCCCGTGCTTTTCTGCCTCGGCCTTGGACTTGCTGCCCTCATAGAGACCGACCACCACATTCACGCCGCTCTCCTTGAGGTTCAGCGCATGCGCATGGCCCTGGCTGCCATAGCCGATGATCGCGACGGTCTTGCCGTTCATGATTTCCCAGTTGACATCCTGATCATAGTAAGTTTTTGCCATAGTACTCTCTCTCCTCACAGTGTTCGTAGATAGTGTGTTCCCCGCGTTCCAGGGCGATCAGCCCCGTGCGGATGACCTCGGCGATCCCATAGGGAGCCAGCAGCCTTGTGAAAGCCGTTACTTTTTCATCATCGCCCGTAATCTCAAAAATCAGCGTCGTCGGCTGTACATCAATGACGTGGGCACGGAACAGCTCCGCCATTTTGAGCACGTCCAGCCGGTTCGTGTCGTCCGCCTTGACCTTGATGAGCGTCATGCCGCGCGCCACGGCAGTTCTGGAATCCAGCCGCTGCACCGCGCGCACCACAGGCATCTTCTCCAGCTGCTTGATCATCTGCTCCACCAGATTCTCATCGCCCTGCACCACGATCGTGATGCGGGAAAACTCCGGAGACTGCGTCACCCCCACGGAAAGGCTGTCGATGTTGAATTCCCTGCGGGAAAACATACTGACCACACGGACCAATACGCCTGTCTGGTTTTCGACAAATACGGACAATACATGTTTCATGCTCTCGTTGCTCCTCCTTCTGGGAAAACCATCTCTCCCAAGGGCAGCACTTCACCCCTTTGCGCATCCGGATCTGCAAACCCCAACACGCACCGAAGATTATATCATGTATCCGCCCATGCTTGCAATACAGAAGTTGCAAGCATGGGTTCATTTTACTACGAAATCTTAGTGAATACAAGTCAAAGACGCAGTACGAGCTTAGATTTCGTGTAAGGGTGTATAGTGCGAAACACCGTTTTACATGGAGTTCACTCTCATCAGCTCATTTGTCAATATGATTCCTTTTGCGCTGTATCCCGCATGTAAAGTTCTGAGGACTATAATGGCGCACTCATGGTTTTGACCATTAGTGCGCCACATCCCGCAAGGACAAGCCCTAAGACCTTCCGAGGTTCATGGGACTGGTGGATGATGGGAAGTAGAAGTATTGTAGGGTGTAGTCATGTGATAGATAACTATTTCTATTGTAATTTTGATATATTCAAAAATGGATGCGTCTCTGTAAAAGACGCACCCATTCCTACTTCATGACTTTTTCCATCAATGCAGTGTAATTGTCCACTACATCGTAAATGACGTTATCGCCACTGATGGCCTTGAAATGCTCTCTGGCACAGTGTATTTTGGCTTCTTCCACCAGTCGCAATTGCAGGGAAGACATGGAGCCCTTCGTTTCCGCCACGAAATAGATATGCTTCACTTTTCCTTCATAGAAGGCGATTGCCCAATCCGGATTGTAATGCCCCACTGGCGTGGAGATGAAAAAACTGTTGGGCAGTTTTACATAGACTGCTACTTCCTTGGACGTATCTAATTTCTCGGCAAAAGTTCTTTCGTTGGTGGAGTCAAAAACCACATGGTCATAGAGGTGACGCTGAGTTTTCATGGCATTCACCCCAAGTTTGCCCTTGATAGTGGAGTCGGTGAATATATCCATGTCATAGTGGTCCTCCAATGCGTTGTAGGTGATGTGTTCGATGATGGCGGTGGCCTTCTCATCGTTGATGAGGTCTGCTGCTTTCAGTATAAATTCTTCCGGGTTGTAGCGGAATTGCTCGAAGATGTTTTTCTCGATTCCCTGCAAAATCCGGATGATGGTTTTCCGGGTCAGCCCGGTGGCCTCCACCAATTTGCCCACCAAGTCGTATTTTACCCCGCTGCTTGGGGAAATATCGTGGACACTCTTTGTAAAACTTCCTTCTTCCCTGACGAAGGAGTTCCCCGTCAGAAGTGATTCCTTGGATTGGATTTCGTTCATCTGACCGCTCTCTATCTTGAAATAAATTCGGGGTACACGGAGTTTGCGGTTCATGGCTCCAATGGCTCGTTCCACTAATTCCTCGGTGTCAAAATCCACGATATAGACGGACTTAGCATTGATGCGTGACCAAAGCTCCCGGAATTCTTTGCCGTTCATTTTTTCCTCGTCACAGGTTAGCTCCACATTGCTGGAACGGGCATTTTCCGGCTTCATCTTATTGCTGTCGTAAACGGAATCTAAAATTCCCATAATGTCCGCAGCATAGTCCGCCGCTTCCTCTGCCACCTGAAAATTGCCATCAGCCTTGTCCTGATAATATTTATCGGTGAGCGCCCCCTTCTTGTCGATGTAGCCATGGGAGATCAGATCGTAGTGAATAGCGTTTGCCACATCCTCCGTTATCATAGATTCGTTGCCGACCGCATCCTTTACCATGTGGTCGACAAAGAGTTCCTTGGTAACGGCGCGGGGACGGTCGGCTACTGCCTCGGCAAGTTCCTTCTGGAGCCCCTTGGCAAAGCTGTCGTAGCTTTCGCTGGCAATCACGGTCAGGACATTGACATCATGGACATCCCTTCCCAGCACCGAAGCATCCTGCCGCTCACCATCCTGATTTACGCAGAGCCGAAGTCCTCTGCCAACCTCTTGCCGCTTCCGCACCTCGGAACCGGAGGATTTCAAGGTGCAAATCTGGAACACGTTAGGATTGTCCCAGCCCTCCCGAAGCGCCGAATGGGAGAAGATAAAGCGCACGGGGGATTTTTTCGGATTGCGATCCAAGAGCAGTTCCTTGTTCTTCATGATGAGGTCGTAGGCCTCAATGTCATCGGAGGTACGCTCCTTTTTGTCCGAGAGCTTGCTGTTGGTCATGCGTCCCTTCTTGTCAATGGAAAAATACCCGGCATGGGTTTTATGTGCGGGGATGCTCTCCAAATAGGCTTGATAGGCTTCATCCCCAAACTCGCCCTGCATCGTGTCAATGACATTCTTGTATTCTTCTTCAAACATATCGGCGAAGATGCCGTTATAGGGTTTTCCAGCTTCATCATAGCGTTTGTAATGGTCAACTTCGTCGATGAAGAAAAGGGACAGCACCTTGATTCCCTTATGAAAAAGCTGTCGTTCTCTCTCGATATGGGAGAGAATGGTTTCCCGAATCTGGATGCGGCGCAGCTGTTCCTCTGTCACTTTGCCAGTAACATCACCGGCATAAATCTTGATGCCGTTAATAAATTCCACGGACTCATCCCGACCGTCAATGGACTTCACCACAAAACCGTCCTTATACTCGTCTAACTGCCCGGAATGGTCATAGAGATTGAACCCAATTTTTACGATTTGGGACTTCTTGCGGATGCCGCTTTTCCCCTTGGTATCGAACTGCAAGGTGGCGGTAGGGGCAGCCTTGGATAGGTTGACGCCTTCGAGGTATAGGAATCCTTCCGTGGCCGTAGAGCCGCTTTCCGTGATACCCTTCACCTTTATCTTTTTGACGAGTTTCTTATTGTAGGCTTCCATAGCGTCCAGCCGATATACCATGTTGTAAAGGGAGTCCGATTTATGTGTAGCGGAATAGCGCAGGGTCATCAGCGGGTGAAACTGCTTGAGGTTTTCCTTCGCCTGTTTCCCCTCCACGGATTGGGGCTCGTCAATAATCAGGATGGGATTCGTCTTGGCAATGATGTCAATGGGTCTGCGGCTCCGAAACTCGTCCAGCTTCATAGAAATCCTGCGGGCATCCTTGCCTCTGGCATTGAAGGCTTGAACATTGATGATCATTGCATGAATGGAACTATCCGAAGCAAAACGGTCAATTTCGGTGAGCTGGGAAGATTTGTAGATGAAGAAGCGGATTTTCTTCCCATATTCCTCGGCAAAATGTTCCTGTGTCACCTGAAAGGATTTGTACACGCCTTCCCGGATGGCAATGCTGGGAACCACGATGATGAATTTCGACCAACCATACTGCTTGTTCAGTTCATACATGGTCTTGATATAGGTGTAGGTCTTTCCCACGCCGGTTTCCATCTCGATGGTCAGATTGAATTTTCCCTCCAGTTTTTGGGAAGGAGCTATGCCGCCCAAGCGTTGGATTTTCCGGATATGCTCCAAAATCACGCCATCAGACACCTCCGGCACCAGCCGCGCATTTGCCCAACCGGTGAAATCATCGCTTCCCAAGAGGTTCATCTGTGCTGCGCCATTTCCCTGATCCATCATGTAGGACGAGGTCAGGTGAGGCTGTCCGGCAAAGACATCCACCACGGCTTTGGCGGCATCCGCTTGGAATTTTTGATGTTTGAATTGTAGCCTCATCTATACTCACTCTCCGAATTCTTCGATAGTTCATGCTCAGTAAAATCCGCATCGGTGGTGCGGATTTTCAGTATTTACTGTTCGGGGATCCGTTATCCTAGTCCGAGATAATCTGTAGCAGTTCATAAGGATCCACAGCTGGTATTTCGCTATGTTTGAAGTCTTTTACGTTTACTGTAACAATATAATCACAGTTCGCTTCCTTGGCGCACTTATCCTGTAAACAGTCCTCAAAGTCTTTGAATTCACTTCTTTGTAGTGCGTTAATAATTTGGCTGTGACTGGCTCCGACGACTGTAATTATGTTGCAAAGCCGCATTAACATTCTACGTCGTTTTGCATCATCAAAATTACGGCATATATACCAAATGGTGGATAATGAATGAAACGCCAAATAACCCTGTATATCACCTTCAACACACAGGTGCATGATTCTGAAGATTTCTGTAGAAAAAGAATCATCTCTTTCCGAAATAAATGTATATGCTACATTCGTATCAATCAAAACACGCAGTATCTCTTTTTGTTTACAACCATTCATTCTTTATTCCTCACATCCTCCCGCAAAAACGGATATTTTCCCGCCATCGCCTCGAATCGCTCATCTTCCAAGGACTTAGGATGCGTGGCAGCGAATTCCTCGCGCAGTTTCAGGAGTTCAGCAAAAGCCTTTCTTCTCAGCTGAAGGTTTTCCTGTTCATTACTATAGCTCTCATCTTCTGCCTGTAACTTTTTAATAAAATTGAAGATGGCCACAATGTTTTGCTCACTCATCTGTCCAATCAGTCGGTGTACTTCCTGTACCATAGAGCTTACATTTTGCATGGATGTTTCCATTTTTATATCCTCCCTCCAATTCTTCCCTTTCAAATCCAATGTCATTAATTTAAGGAATCGGTACGAAAGCCTTCCCCTTGAGGGGAAGGTGTCA
>CALGGN010000412.1 GCA_937915915.1 uncultured Selenomonas sp.
CTTTCCCTACACGACGCTCTTCCGATCTCCACGCTCACCTTGTAGCCGCCCTCGCCCATGTGGCGCTTGATGGAGGCAATCGTGCGATCCGGATTGGACACAGCCTGACGCTTGGCCAGCTGCCCCACCAGACGCTGTCCGTCCTTCGTAAAGCCCACAACAGACGGCGTGATACGGCTGCCCTCGGGATTCGTGATGACGGTAGGCTCACCGCCCTCCATAACGGATACCACCGAATTCGTTGTACCTAAATCGATACCAATTACCTTTGACATGATTCTCTTCCTCCTACACAAATATCTGAAAATCTGTACCTTACTATCTACCAAACAAACTTGCTAACTGTTGGCGACCACCTGCACCATGCTCGGACGGATGACGCGCCCCTTTACGATATAGCCCTTTTGGAGTTCCTGCGCGATCTGATCGTCCTCCATCTCCGGATTCTCGACCCGCATGACCGCCTGATGGAAATTCGGGTCGAAGGTGGCGCCCTCCGTCTGGATGAGCTCCAACCCGTTCTTTTTCAGCACATCCTGGAACTGCCCGTAAATCATTTCGATTCCCTTTTTGAACGCATCCAGGTCCGCACTTTCCGCAATCATGGCACGATCGAAATTATCCAGCAGCGGCAGCATGTCGGTGAGGATGTTCTGTGTCACCACAGCCGCCAGCTCTTCCTTTTCCTTTGTCGTGCGGCGGCGGAAATTCGCATACTCTGCCTGCAGGCGAAGATACTGGTCTTCCTTTTCCTTTAACGCCTGCTGCAGTTTCTCCTCTTCTCCCGCTTCGGATTCGGCATCTGCTTCCTCCGAGGCCGCACGGGGGCTTTCCTTTGCATCCTTCGCGGCATCGTACTCCTTCACGCGCAGCTTCTTGAGCCAATCCGGCATCATGCCGCCCTTCTTTTCCTCCGCGGCAGTTTCCTCCTGCACTTCTGCCTGCTCCTCAACGGTCTCCTCCGTCTCCGGAGTCTCTTCGATTCCCTCTGCCCTCTTCTCGTCTTCCATCGCTGGCAAAGCCTTCACCTCTCAAACTATACCTTCCAATGATACTTCCGTATCACCTCGGAGATATTCGTATTCATATATTCCAAAAGCGACATCGCCTTCGAATATTCCATGCGCGTCGGTCCCAGTACCGCCAACGTGCCCAAAAGCTCCCCATCCAGATGGTAGGTCGCCGTAATGATGCTGCAATCCTGGATGCTGCTGTTCTCGTTCTCATGCCCGATGGTGACCTCAAGACCGCGTCCCGTATGGGCGTGAAGGATATCCTTCACAAGTTCCTCTTCCTCCAGCATGAGCAAAAGGTTTTTCACCTTCTCCACATCGTGGAACTCCGGCTGCTCCAGCATCATCGTCGTACCGCCCAGATACAGGCGCTCCTTCTTGCTGGCATCCAGAGCGCGCTGTATGACCTCCAGCGCCGAGGCGTAGAGCGCGCTGTCCTGGATCTCATCCTCGATCATCTGCAACGCGGACTCTGAAATCAGCCGGATCGTCTTTCCTGCCAGCACCCGATTGATCACCTTCGCCATGCGCTGGAAATCCTCGAACTCTGCGCCATCCGGCATTTCCAGGATCTTGTTCTCCACAAAGCCCGCATCCGTCATGAGTACCGTGATCACACGGTGATCGTCCAACGGCAGGAACTGCAGGCACCGGAACGCCGCCTGTGATGCCTGAGGCGCCAATACCAGCGACACGTTCCGCGTCATCTTGGAAATCAGCCGCGCCGTTTCCTGAAACACCTCGTCGATCCGCTTGACACGCGCCTTGTACCAGCGGTCGATCATGGCCTTTTCCTCATCGCTCACCGGCTTCGGAGGAATCAAGCCGTCCACATAGAACCGATAGCCCTTCGCCGATGGGACACGCCCCGAAGATGTGTGGATATGCTCCAGATAACCGAGCATCTCCAGATCCGCCATTTCATTGCGGATGGTCGCAGGACTCACGCCCAGATCGTGTTTTCTCGCAAGGGCCCTGGAGCCTACAGGTTCCGCCGATGCAATATAATCATCGATGACAGCCTGCAGCACCCGCCGCTTCCTTTCATCCAGCATCCGCATCCCCTCTTGATCGATTGGCTTAGGAACTGTCGAAAAATAACTTGGATTGTTAGCACTCGATGTGGGTGAGTGCTAATCCCTATACATGATAATACTCCCCATAAGGCAAAAAGTCAATAGCTCAAAATATAAAAAGTCAAAAAATCAAAACATGCTGCCCGCGAAGGAAACCTTGTTCCTCCCTTCACATGACGTATGAAGCGAATTTCATGCCCACCCCGAAAAAAATATGCTCCACCTCTTGCATTTTTCAGAAACTACATGTATAATGAGGCGTGTTGTCGGGATGTGGCACAGTTTGGTAGCGCGCTTCGTTCGGGACGAAGAGGCCGCAGGTTCGAATCCTGTCATCCCGACCATTTTTTGAAATTCAAGAGGCTGTGAAGAAAGTGACGAATTCATCGTCCACGTCTTCACAGCCTCTTTATGTTAGTCGTTACTTGATTTTTGCCCGAAGCTCCACAAGGAACTTCGTCCCTTTGCCCTGCTCGCTCTCCACGGAAATCTCCCCCTTGTGGAGATTCACGATTTCCTGCGCAATGGCAAGTCCCAGACCGTTTCCTCCCATCTCGCGGGAGCGTGCCTTGTCCACGCGGTAAAACCGGTCAAATATCTTCTCCCTGTCCGCCTCGGAAATACCGATTCCCGTATCTTTGACAGAAAATCTCACCCGTCCGCGCTCGGCCTTCTCCATGCTCACCGTGACCTCGCCGCCCTCCGGCGTGTACTTCACGGCATTGTCCACGAGAATCAGGATCAGCTGCTTGATCTTCTGCTCATCTGCTTGGATCACGGTCTTCTTCATATTCTTTTCGTGCAGTGCCACTTTCTTCTTGTCTGCCAATGGCTGCATCATGCGGATATTTTGCTGCAGGAGCTCTGCAAGGTCGAATTTCTGCGGCTTGAGCTTCAATGCTTTGTTGTCGCTGCGTGCCACCACCAGAAGATCGCCCACCAGCTTTGTCATCTTCTTGACTTCATCCCGCACATCCTCGATGACCTGCTTCAGGAACGGGGACTGGATGGACGGGTCATTCAGCAGGAGTTCCGCGGATGCCATGACAACAGCCAGCGGCGTCCGAAGCTCGTGGGACGCATCCGCTGCGAACTGCCGCTGCTTCTCATAGGCTTCTTTCAGCGGCACAATCGCGCGCCCCGACATGAAATGTCCTGCCGCCGTAGCGATCACCATCGCAAGCAGCCCCAGGAAGATCAAAGCATAGGTTGCCTTCTGCATGCCGTTGTACAGCGCCGTGACGTCCTTTCCCACATAGACCGTTTGCACAAAATCCCCATATGACATTTGCCGCGAGGTCATCATGATACGCGTCGTGCGCCCTTTCTCGTCCGGCATTCCATAAACCGCAACCTCATCCTCCGGTACTTCCCAAGAGGAGATCCGTTCCAAAATGAAGGGCTCGATCCGGAAAGACGCGCGGGAAAAATTCATCAATTTGCCATTCTCGTCAAAAATGTAAAAGAACAGCCTGTCATTGGAGCCCCGATATACTTTCGTATCATCAAAGGGAAGCTCCGGATGCTGGGCGATATAGCTCTGGGCCTCTGCCACATTCGATGCGGTGTCCATGAGCTCCCTCGCCTGCTCCGAGGAAATAGACCACTCCATCGTCCTGTGCACGACGAGAATCAGCACCACCAGAAAGGCAAACATGATCAAGGAATAAAACAGCGTCAGCTGTCTGCGGCTGCGCCCAAAGACGCCATTCTCCATTTACTCCCCCGCCTCCAGACGGTAGCCTACGCCGCGCACGGTCTTGATCACAGTCTGACCGTCCCCGGTTTCCAGCTTCTTCCTCAAAATCTTCATATAGGAGTCGATGTTGTTGGAACTCACATCGCTTTCCATGCCCCAAATGCGATCCAAAATGATATCGCGCGGCACCACGATGCCGATATTCTGGGCCAGCAGATCGAAGATCTGGAACTCACGCGGTGAAAGCTGGATGACCTGATCCTTCTTCTTCAGGATCTTTGCCGTCCGGTTCAAAGTAAATTCCCCGACCTCTGCGACATCCTGCTGGATTTTCTGTGTCGTGCGCCGTCCCAGAGCGCGCAGTCTTGCCAGAAGTTCCGCAAATTCAAAGGGCTTCACCAGATAATCATCCGCGCCCGCGTCCAATCCCGTCACGCGGTCCTCCACGGAGTCCCGTGCGGTCAGCATGAGGATCGCACGCTCATAGCCGTCCTGCCGGAGCCGGTTGCATGCATCCACGCCGCTCTCCCCCGGCATCATCCAGTCAAGGATCAGGATGTCGTACTCGGTATAATTCGCATATTCATAGATATCCGAGCCGTTCGTGATCCACTCCACCGTGATATCATTCTGCTCCAGCATATATTTTATGAGCTTGCCCAGCCGCTTGTCATCTTCTGCCAAAAGTACCCGCATAGTTTCATCCCTTTCATGGAAGTGCTTCTCTTCACAATCCCGCCCTTGTATAGTATTACCCTTTCTTGAAAACTATATGAAGAAGAGGCTGTCGCACCGACTTGGCACAGGACAACACCCAGCAAACGTTCATCCGTGCCTATGAGCGTCTGGATGACTTCCGCGGCGACCAACTGGGGCCGTGGCTGGTGCCCATAGCCACCCACCTGGCTCTCCGCCTGCAGGAAAAAGAGCGACGGATGATGCCCTTCGCCCCAACGGGAATACTGCTGCAACAAACGCAGACCAGCCTGCAGGAAGTGCGCGAGCGTGAAGAACGACTACAGATGGTGGCCGAAGCCATCGACGGTCTGCCCCCAACCGACCGAGAAATCATGCGCCGACACTACTTCGACAAGCAGAAGACCGACGACATTGCACGGAAGATGCGCGGCTGCACCACCAACCTCGAATTTCAAAAAGCTTTCTGCTACACGTTCCTCAAACAGCTCATGCAGAAAGCATCGAAAGGGATGCGGAGCGACTTCTCGGCCATCGACACCACGCGCCGCTACACCTTCGTGAGCAACCACCGCGACATAGTGCTCGACTCGGCGCTGCTCGACGTGCTGCTCATCGAAGCCGGATTTACCACCACGGCGG